>NZ_JBHVWF010000048.1:0-51723 GCF_042882365.1 Streptomyces sp. NPDC058221
GAACAGGAACTTGTACTGGGTCCAGCCGCTCGTGCCGATCTTCACCTTGGCCTTGTACGGGGCCGCGGCGCTGCCGGTGCCCTTGTACAGGTACAGCGCGCCGGCCTTGTCGCGGGCGATGAGGTCGGTGCGGCCGTCGAGGTTGATGTCACCGGTGGAGACCAGCGCGTTGTACTGGTTCCAGCCGCTGCCGATCTTGGTGCGCTTGGCGAACGGCGCCTTCTGGTTGCCGGTGCCCTTGTACAGCCAGAGGACACCCGACTTGTCGCGGGCGACGACGTCGTTCTTGCCGTCGCCGTTCAGGTCGCCGTTGCCGGCGATCTCGCTGTAGATGTCCCAGCCGTAGCCGACCTTGATACGGCCCGTCACCTTGCCGGTGCCGTAGCCGAGGTAGGCGTAGAGGTCGCCACTGGGAGTGCGGGCGAGCAGGTCGCCCGCGGCGGCGCCGCCGATGTTGCCGGGGGAGACGAGCTTGTTGTAGATGTTCCAGCCGTAGCCGATCTTGACCGACGACGAGTCGAACTTCAGGTAGCCCATGTCCCCGTTGGTCCGGCGGAACCAGAGGCCGTCGCTCTCGCCGTCGCCCTGGTGGTCGACCTGGAACATGGCGCTGACGCCGGTCCAGCCCGTACCGGACACATCGCGAGCGGTGAGCCCGCCCTTGCCGTTCGGACCGTAGGAGTACGCGGTACCCGAGGAGTTCACGCCGTACAGGGCGAACGTCGGGGTGACGGCTGCGGCCGCGGCGGACGCCGCGGCCGACGGCTGGTCCGCCGCCGCGCTCAGTGAGGGCTGCGGGGCGTCTGCGGCCACGGCGGAGGTGCCGGTGGCGACGAGGGCGGCGGTGAGCGCCGCGGCTGCTGCGCGAGCAACTGTGCGTCTGTGCTGACGGCCAGAGGTTTCGGCCACGAAGTACTCCATGGATCGTGATGGGTCGTGGCCCGCCGCGGGTCGGCGGCGGGCCACGGATTCAGCTGAATCGTGTCACGACTTTGCGCGCAAAACCTTCACTTTTGATCAGAAGAACAGACGGTAGGTGTTCCAGCCCGACGTGCCGATGATCGCCTTGGGCTTGTACGGGGCGGCGGCGTTGCCGGTGCCCTTGTACAGGTAGAGCTCGCCCGCGGCGTTCCGTGCGATCAGGTCCGTGATGCCGTCCAGGTCGACGTCACCGGGGGCGAACAGAGCGTTGTACTGGTTCCAGCCGCTGCCGATCTCGGTGCGCTTGGCATAGGGGTCGTGCTGGTTGCCGGTGCCCTTGTAGAGCCACAGGACGCCGGACTTGTCGCGGGCGACGAGGTCGTTCTTGCCGTCGCCGTTGAGGTCGCCGTTGCCGGCGATCTCGCTGTAGATGTCCCAGCCGTAGCCGACCTTGATGCGCTTGGTGACCGTGCCGTCGCCGTAGCCCAGGTACAGGTAGAGGTCGCCCTTGCCGTCGCGGCCGAGGAGGTCACCGCCTTCGGCGCCGCCGAACTGGCCGGGGGACACCAGCTTGTTGTAGATGTCCCAGCCGTAGCCGACCTTCTTCGCCGCCGAGTTGTCGTTGGCGTAGTAGTGGATGTCGCCGTTGGTGCTGACCTGCCAGCGGCCGTCCGCGACGTTGTCGGCGTTGTTGTCCACCCGGCCGAGGAACTTGACGTTCTTCCAGCCGGTGTCGAGCTGGACACGCTTCTCGATACCGCCGTCGGACGGGGCGTAGATGTACGAGGTGCCGGCACTGTCCAGGCCGGCGATGCCGAACATGGGTGCGTCGCCCGGGTCGGCGGCGAAGGCGGCGGTACCGGTGCCGACGAGGGCCGCGGCTATCGCGGCGGTGGCGAGACGGGCGGCAGTCCGTCCGGGCCGACGGCCAGAGTTCTTGGCCACGTGTGTTCTCCATGGGTGGTGGGACGAGGCGTGACGCGCCGCGGGATACGGGGACACGCCACGGAATTGAGGGTGATCCTTTCACGAGTCCCTCACGTGTCCAAGGGTTTGGCGAAATGATGCCACCGCGACATCTTCGCCCGGATATGCGGGTGTTGCGGGCTCCGGTGAGATCAGGGCAGGGGTGCCGGGCAAGGCGCCGGCGGCCCGGGGAGCCCGGCCGTGGTCAGCCGGTGAATACCGTGCAACTGCGTCATCACATCCCGCAGCGAACGGCAGTCGCCCGGCCCGGGGCCCGGCGCGGGACGCGCGGTGCGGTGGCCGTCCTCCAGCGACCGGGCCAGCTGCGACAGTGCGGTCGTCACCCGCTCCACATCGGCGGACGAGGGGCGCGGCACCCCGTGTTCGACCCGCAGCGCACACGCGGTCGCCGCGTCGACGACGAGCTCGGCCGACACCGTCACCGCCGGCCAGTCCCGGCGCCGCCCGCCGAACGGGCCCGGCAGCTCGGCCGTCGCGGTCTCCGCCGCCGCCCGCGCCTCGGCGAGCGCGCGGTACGCGGCACCGCGCAGCGCCAGACCCCGGGCGTCGGCCCGGTGCGCGGCCCCGCCCGGGTCCGGCCCGTCCAGCACATGGCGCAGATACCGCTCCGTGCAGCGCAGCGTGACGGCGAACCGGTGACCGACCCGCACCCTGGGGTCGGCCAGCAGCGGAAGATGGCCCACGACCAGCACGATGGCGCAGGCCAGGAGCGTCTCCAGCAGCCGGGACGCGGCCGCCTCGGTGTCGCCAGCGGTGTGCACGAACGACAGCACCAGCACGGTGATCACCGCGGTCTGGAGGGCGAAGTGCCGGGTGGAGAGGGGCAGCAGGGCGCCGGCCACGACGACCGCCGCCACGACGAGGGTCGGCCCGAGGCCGCCGGGCACGGCCATGAGCGCCACGAAGGCGAGGACTCCGGCCACGGTCCCGGCGAACCGGTTCACCACCCGCGAGAACAGGGGGCCCATGTCCGGCTTCACCAGGAACGCGGCGGTGGCCGGCAGCCAGTACCAGTGGTCCTCGTGCAGCAGCAGCGCCACCGCCGAGGTGACCGAGACGCAGAGCGCCACCCGCAGCCCGTACTCTCGTCCGGCCGGGGTGAACGGGCCGGGGCGGAGCCCGGAGTTCGCGCCGGCCGTGCGCCGTGCGTCCTTCGACGGCTTCGGGCGGGGAGCCGGTGCGCCATCCGTCGTCCGGTCGAAGGTCACCGCGGCCGCCAGTACCGCGTGGTCGAAGGCCAGCCGTGCCACGGTGTCCGAGCGCGGGCTCGGCAGCGCTCCCGGTGGTCCGCCGGCCCGGACGGCGGCTGCCAGCCGGCGGGGGCCGTCGGCCACCTCGTCCGGGACGGCCCGGCCCTCCCACAGCAGCGCGATGCTCGCCTCGCACAGCGCGACCGCGGCGCCGAAGCGTTCGGCGAGGCGGTGGCCGGAGTCGTCCGCGCGGCCGGGCCAGGGCAGCAGCCGCATCAGCCGCAGCGCCTCGTCCGCCTGCTGCTGCGCGGCGACGAGCCTGCGGCGGGCGGCCGGTGCCTGTGGCCCGCCGAGCGCGCCCAGTGCGTCCGTGAGCGCGTCGAACACCGCTGCCACGGCCTCTCGTTCGCCGCTCCAACGCGTCGCCTCCTTCGAGCGCGGCGTGCGCAGCAACAGCCGCAGCAGGACCAGCCAGCCGGCCCCGGACAGGAAGCAGAGGGCCTTCAGCCAGGCCGGCCCCGCCAGCGGCATCCCCAGGCCGATCGTGGTGGTGACCAGCATCTGGAGGGCGGCCGCCGACCACACGGCGCCCCTCGCGCTCAGCACTCCCGAGACCCACCCCAGCACGAAGAGCACGGGGACCGCCGCCCACCGGCCCGTGCCGTCCGCGACCAGGGCGCCGACGAGCAGCCCGAGCGCTCCGGCCGCCGCCGGCAGCCCGATGTGGACCAGGCCCTTGCGGCGGGTCCCGGGACGGTCGTTGACCCCGGCGAGCATCGCCCCGAGCGCGGCGAGGACACCCGGCCCCGGATGCCCCGCGGCGATCCCGGCACCGAGCAGCGGCCCCGCGCCCAAGGCGCCGCGCACCATGGCGGTCCGGGGCACGGGTGCCCGGCGCAGGCGGGTCACATGGGTGAGCCAGTCGGGCGCGTGGCGCCGCGGCCCGGCCGTACGGGCGGGCCGCAGCAGCCTCGCAACCACCGTTCGGCGTACCGGAACGTGCACCGCTGTCCTCCTCGTTCACCGGGCCGGACCACGGGGTCCGGGGCGGGCGGAGCGGGCGACGGCGGCCGCGTACGACGAACGTAACAGGCTGTTTAGTCGGGCGGGATGCGGTGGTGTTTCAGACGTGTGATCACGGGCGACCGCTCCTTCCGTACCGTCCGGCCGGCACGAAACCCGCAGGTCGTCGCCGGGTGCCTGCGCGGCATCGGCGGATGAGGGCCTACGCTCGAAGACCTGATGACGATCCATGCCGCCCCCGCCGGCGCCAAGGCCGGAACCGAGTCCGTGCGCCGCCACAACCTCGGCCTCGTCCTGCGTGCCGTACTGGAGGAGGGCGAGGTGACCCGGGCCCGGGTGGCGAGCCGGGTCGGGCTGACCCGGGCCGCCGTCTCCTCGCTCGTCGAGGAGCTGCTCTCCCTGGACCAGCTGACCGAGTCGGGGAAGACGTTCAGCGGCAGTGCCGGCCGCCCCGGCACCGTGCTGAAGGTGTCGGACACCGGCCCGGCCGGGCTCGGCGTCGAGATCAACATCGACTACGTCTCGGTGTGCGCGGTCGGGCTCACCGGCACCGACCGGGTGCGGGTCACCGAGCACATCGACAACCGCGGCACCCCGCCCGCGGAGGTGCTCGCCCACGCTGCCCGGCTCACCCACCGGGTCATCACCTCGACCGGCGAACAGGGCCTGCGGGCCGTCGGCGTCGAGCTCGCGCTGCCCGGGCTGGTCTCCGGCGGCATGGTCCGCCAAGCCCCCAACCTGGGCTGGCACCGGGTCGCCGCCGAGGGCATGTTCGGCCAGGCGCTCAGCACGCTGCGCCCGGCCGGCCGCGCGCTGGCCGTCAGCTCCGACAACGAGGCCAATCTGGCGGCGCTGGCCGAGCTGTGGTTCGGCGGCCTCGGGGACCGCAGCTGCTTCCTCTACCTCACCGGCGAGATCGGCGTCGGCGGTGCACTGGTGCTCCACGGCGAACTGCTGCGCGGCGCCCACGGTTTCGCCGGTGAGGTCGGGCATGTGGTCGTCGACCCGGAGGGGCCGCTGTGCCGGTGCGGGGCGCGCGGCTGTCTCGAGCAGTACGCGGGCCAGGCCGCGCTGCTGCGGGCCGCCGGGATCGATCCGGCGGCCGGCGTGCGCGGGCTCGGCGAACTGGAGAAGCGGGCCGGGGCGGGCGACCCGAGGACGCTGGAGGTGCTGCGGGCGGCGGGGGACCGGATGGGGCTGGTGCTCTCCGGGGCGGTCAACCTCTTCGACCTGGACACGGTCGTGCTGGGCGGCATCTACCGCGATCTGATGCCGTGGCTGGCGGAGACGGCCCAGGCCCAGCTCGCCGACCGGGTGGTGTCGGGGCGCTGGCACGGCAACGGCAGCAGTCTGCGGGCCTCCTCGCGCTCCGGCGACGCGGCCCGGGGCGCGGCAGCCCGGGTGGTGCGCGGGGTCCTGGCGGATCCGGCGGCGTACGCGGCGCGCTGAGTGCCTGGACGGGGCCGCGCGGAAGACTGCCCCCGTCCGCGGGGCGGCGGACGGGGGCAGCAGGGAGCGGGGCCGGCTACTTCCGGTGGGCCGCGATCAGCCCCTGGTACCAGCGGTAGCTGTCCTTCGGCGTGCGCTCCTGGGTGTCGTAGTCGACCCGGATGATCCCGAACCGCTTCGCGTACCCGAGCGCCCACTCGAAGTTGTCCAGCAGCGACCAGACGTAGTAGCCGCGCACATCCACGCCCGCGTCCATCGCCGCCCGCAGCGCCGTCAGATGGGTGCGCAGATACTCGACCCGGTCCGCGTCGTGCACCGCACCGTCCACGTCCACCGTGTCGAACTCCGCCGAGCCGTTCTCCGTGATGTGCACCGGCGGCAGCGCCTCCCCGTACGTCTGCTTCAGCGCGGTCAGCAGGTCGGTGAAGGACTCCGGCACGACCGGCCAGCCCATCGCCGTCTTCCGCACGCCCCGGTACTCGCCCTCGCTGTAGCGGTTGTCGGTGGCGACCCGCAGCGCCGGGTCGGCCTCGCGGTGCGGGGCGGCCGCGACCACGATGGGGCGGTAGTAGTTGATGCCCAGGAAGTCCATCGGCTGGGAGATCAGCTCCAGGTCGCCCTCGCGCCGGAAGTCCTGCGCGGTGATCAGCTCGCCCCAGGTCTCCTCCTCGGTGGCCGGGTAGCGGCCGGCGAGGATCGGTTCGGTCCACACCAGGTTGTGCTGGGTGTCCGCACGGACGACGGCGGCCAGGTCGGCGTCCGACTCGGTGGCCGGGACGTTGCGGTCGAGGTTGAGCGTGATGCCCGCCTCGCGGACCCCGGCCGCCCGCAGTTCCCGCATCGCCAGGCCGTGGCCGACGAGCAGGTGGTGCGCGGCGGCCAGCGCTCCGCGTCCCTCCTTCGCGCCGGGCGCGTGCCGGCCGACGGAGTAGCCGAGGAACGCGCTGCACCACGGCTCGTTGAGCGTGATCCAGCGCGGCACCCGGTCGCCCAGGTGCTCCGCCATGATCCCGGCGTACTCCCCGAAACGCTCCGCGGTCTCGCGCACCCGCCAGCCGCCGCGGTCCTCCAGCGCCTGGGGCAGGTCCCAGTGATAGAGGGTGGCCGCCGGTTCGATACCCGCTTCCAGGAGCGAGTCGACGAGCCGGGAGTAGAAGTCCAGGCCCTTCGCGTTGACCGCGCCGCTGCCGTCCGGCTGGATCCGCGACCAGGCGATGGAGAAACGGTACGAGTCCACGCCCAGCTCGCGCAGGAGCGCCACGTCCTCGGGGTAGCGGTGGTAGTGGTCGCAGGCGACGTCACCGGTGTCTCCGCCGTCGGTCTTCCCGGGCGTGTGACTGTAGACGTCCCAGATCGACGGACCGCGGTCGTCCTCCCGCGCGGCGCCCTCGATCTGGTACGAGGCCGTGGCCGCGCCGAAGACGAAGCCGGGCGGGAACACGGGGAACTCACTCATGGGAACGCAATCCTTACTTGACGGAGCCGCCGGTGATCCCGGCGGCGATGTACTTCTGCGAGAGGACGAGCAGGACCGCCGCGGGGATCGCCGACAGCACGGAGGCCGCCATGACGGAGCCCCAGTCGCCGACGTGTGCCCCGATGTACTGGTAGATGCCCAGGGTGATCGGCTTGACGTCGTCCGTGGTGTTCAGCGTCAGCGCGAACATGAAGTCGCTCCACGCGTACAGGAACGAGAACAGCCCCGCTGTGATGAGGGAGTTACGGCTCATCGGCAGCACGACCTGCACGAAGGTGCGCAGCCGCCCGGCACCGTCCACCTCGGCCGCCTCGATGACCTCGCGCGGGATGGCGACCATGAACGAGCGCATCAGCACGATCGCGAACGGGATGCCGAGCGAGGCGTCGGCCAGCATCAGACCGGCGTAGGAGTTGACCAGGCCCATGTCCACGTACGCGCTGTACAGGGCGTTGGCGATGACGATGCCCGGCACCATCTGGGTGATCAGGGTGCCGAAGACGATCGTCCTGGTGCCGCGCAGCTTGAACTGGGCCAGACCGTAGGCGGCGGGCGCCGAGACGGCCAGACAGATGACCACCGCGCCGAGCGCGACGGCCAGCGAGGTCAGCAGGTTGCGGCCCTGGTCGGTGATGGCCGAGCGGAAGCCCGACAGGTCCAGGCTGTGCGGGAAGGGGTTGACCTCCAGCAGCCCGGACGACGGCTGCAGCGCGGTGTTCACCATCCAGTACAGCGGGAACAGCATCACGCACAGCACCACGATGCCGAAGACGGTGGCGCCCCAGCGGCGCTTCGGCCGGCCGGTGAGATGCGTGGGGGCGGCGGGGGTACGCACAGTGCTCGCCATGCCGGTCACTTCCCCTCGTTGCGGTTGGCCCGCAGGTAGAACACCGCGAAGACGGCGGAGATCAGGATCAGGATGTTGCCGACCACGGCACCCGCTCCGAAGTCCAGCTGGACGAAGGAGTTCTGGTACGTGAGGGTGCCGAGCGTCTGGGTGGAGTCGGCGGGGCCGCCGTCGGTGAGCGCCAGGATCAGGTCGAGGACCTTCACCGTGGACATGAAGCCGAGCACCAGCACCACGGTGATGACGGGCCGCAGCATCGGCAGCGTGATGGAGCGGAACGTCCGCCAGGCGGAGGCGCCGTCGAGCGAGGCGGCCTCGTACAGCTCCTTGGGGACCTCCTGAAGACCGCCGTAGAGGATCACCATGTTGAACGGGATGCCGATCCAGATGTTCACCAGGACCACCGAGATCAGCGCCATGCTCGTGCTGGTCAGCCACGGCGTGTCGCCACCGAGGCCGATCGTGCCCAGGAACGAGTTGAGGACGCCGGTGTCCTGGTCGAGGATGCGCCGCCAGACGACACCGGAGACGACCATCGGGACCAGCCACGGCAGCAGGATCAGCGACCGCAGGATGCCGTTGAGCGGGAAACGGCGGCTGAAGAACACCGCGAGCCCCAGACCGATGCAGAACTGCCCGATCAGCGAGCCGACGGTGAAAAGGATGGTGTGCCACAGGGCCTTGCCGAAGAGCTCGTCGTTGAAGACGTTGCTCCAGTTGTCCGTTCCGTTGAACGGGGACTTGCCCGTGAAGAACGTGGACGGCGAGTAGTCCTGGAAGCTCATCACGATGTTGCGGACGAGCGGGTAGCCGAAGAAGAGCGCCATGAAGATCACGGCGGGGGCGATGAAGCCCCACTGGGCCAGGCGCCGGCGGCGGCGGTTGCGCGCCGGGTTGGGCGGCTTCTTGGCCTTCGTGGTCACGGGCGCCGGAGCGGCGGCTGCGGAAGCGGTGGTGGTCGACATGGTTCGGATACCTCAGTTCCCGCTCGTGGCGCGCTGCTGGGCGCGCTTGAGGGCGGCCTCGCTCGACTCGCCGGTGAGGGCGGACTGGAAGGCGCTCTGCAGCGCGAGGGAGACGGACGACCAGCCCGCGCCGAGCTTCGCGGTACGCGAGCGGGCGGTGGCGACCTGCTCGGAGAGGGCGGCCAGCTCCGGGACCTTCTTGCGCCACACTGCGGCGGCCTTCTCGTTGGCCGGGACCATCCAGCTGTTCAGCGCGTAGGTGATCTGCTCCTGCTCGCCCGACATACAGCCGATGATCTTCGCCGACATCTTCTCCCGGGCGCTGTCACCGGTGTTGGGCACGGTCAGGATCCCGCCGCCCAGCGGACCGACCGAGTCGTCCCCGGCCTTCGGGACCGGTATCTGGGCGATGCCCCAGTTCAGACCCTTCTTGGTGTTGAGGGTCTCCACCTGCCACGGGCCGTTGATCATCATGGCGGCGTTGCCGGCCATGAACTGGTCGTTCACATCCGCCTGGGTCCAGTTGACCGTCGACTTCGACAGCGAACGGTCCTTGAGCAGGCTCTTCCAGTAGTCGAGCGCCCCGGCCACCTGCGGGCTGTCGAGCTTCGTCTCGTCCCCGCCGTTGGACCACATGAACGGGGTGAACTGGAAGACGCCGTCCTCGGCGCCGCCCGCGCTCAGCGCCAGTCCGTACCGCTTGCCCTGGGTGAGCCTCTTCGCGGTCGACCGCATCTCGGCCCAGGTGGTGGGCACCTCGAGACCGGCCTTGTCGAGGGTGTCCTTGTTGTAGAACAGCGCCAGGGTGTTCACCGTGCGTGCGGCCCCGTAGTACGTCCCCTCGTACGAGCCGAAGTTGACGATCCCCCGGGGGATGTCCGTGGTGGTCAGCCCGAGGTCCTTCAGCGGGATCAGGCCGCCGGCCTCGGCGAACGTCGGCATCTCCGAGGCGTCCAGCTGAAGGACGTCGGGCAGCGACTTCGAGGACGCCATCCGCAGGGCCTTGGTCATCACCTGCGCGGCCGGGACGCTCTGCTGCTCGATCCTCACCCCGAGCTGCTTGCTGCACCGGGCCAGCGTCTGGGCGTCCCAGCGGTGGTAGGACTCGTCCGTCGACGAGTTCATCACGGTGTACACATCCGGGTCCCGCTGCTGCCCGCAGCCGGACAGGGCGACGCCGCCGACCAGTGCGGAGACGACGGTGAGCGGGACGACGGCCCGCCGGTGGCGACGACGGCGCCGCTGGCGCAGGCCGTCCGGGGAAGGTGCTGTCACGATGGTGCCCTTGCGTGAGAGGGGTGCCGGCCCGGCGGGCCCACGGTGTCCCGGCGGGTTGGGGCCGTATCCGCGGGTACGGGTCCGGCGGGCCCGTACCCGGGAAGCCGGGGTGCCCGGCGGTTGTGGTCCGCCGGAGACCCCGGGGGCGTCAGCTGACGCCGAGCAGGTGCTCCATGGCGAGCTGGTCCAGCGCCTCGAAGGCCATCGAGCGCTCGGCCGCGCCGTCCACGTCGAAGTCCTCGTACGCGGAACGGTCCGCGAGCAGGGCCTTCAGGCCGTCGGCGGCGGTGGGCTGCGCCAGCTGGTCCAGCCGGGAGGCGGCCAGCGCCTCCTTGACGGCCGGGTCGGCGCGGAACGCGAGCGCGCGCTCCTTGAGGATCAGGTAGTTGCGCATGCAGTTCTTCGCGGACTCCCAGACCCCGTCGATGCCGTCGGTGCGCACCGGCTTGAAGTCGAAGTGCAGCGGGCCCGTGTAGTCGGAGCTCTCCAGCAGGTCGACGAGCCAGAAGGCCTGGCGCAGGTCGCCGGCGCCGAAGCGGAGGTCCTGGTCGTACTTGATGCCGGACTGGCCGTTGAGGTCGAGGTGGAAGAGCTTGCCCGCCCAGATGGCCTGTGCGATGCCGTGGGCGAAGTTGAGCCCGGCCATCTGCTCGTGGCCGACCTCGGGGTTCACGCCGTACAGCTCCGGGCGCTCCAGGCGCTCGATGAACGCCAGGGCGTGGCCGACGGTCGGCAGCAGGATGTCGCCGCGCGGCTCGTTCGGCTTGGGCTCGATGGCGAACCTGAGGTCGTAGCCCTGGCCGACGACGTACTCGCCGAGCAGGTCGAAGGCCTCCTTCATCCGGTCCAGCGCGACCCGCACGTCCTTGGCACCACCGGACTCCGCACCCTCACGGCCGCCCCAGGCCACATACGTCTCGGCACCCAGCTCGACCGCGAGGTCGATGTTGCGGATGACCTTGCGCAGCGCGAACCGGCGCACGTCAGGGTCGTTGGACGTGAAGCCGCCGTCCTTGAACACCGGATGCGTGAAGAGGTTCGTCGTCGCCATCGGCACCTTGAGACCGGTCCGGTCCAGGGCGCCCCTGAAGCGCGTGACGATCGCGGCGCGCTCACTGTCGGATGACCCGAAGGGGATCAGGTCGTCGTCGTGGAACGTCACACCGTGCGCACCGAGCTCCGCGAGGCGCTCGACGGACTCGACCGGGTCCAGGGCGGGACGGGTGGCGTCACCGAAGGGGTCGTTGCCTCGCCAGCCGACGGTCCAGAGTCCGAAGGTGAACCTGTCGGCGGGGGTGGGGGTGAAGCGATTCGACATTCTGCTGCCTCTTGTCGACATGCCCGAACGGCTGCGCTGCCGTCCGACCGATTTGTTTGCTGGCAGTACTAATACGCCATCCCGGCGCTTCTTTCTAGACCATCCCTGTCACAAGCCCGTCACGCAGAGGCAACGTGAGGGTGGGTCGAAGTTCATCGGGCTCCGATCGAGGCGGCTTGCGGCGTCGATTTCCCCATCGTCGAAGCGCTTCGAAAATCATTTGTTTTGTGTACGATCAAAACCGGTACTCACAGGAACGAGGTACGCCAATGCCGTCGCGACCAGCCAGGGAACCGGCGCGCCGGCCGGCATCGGCCGTCATCGGCGTGGACAGCTCCACCCAGTCCACCAAGGCCGCGGTCGTCGACGCCGCGACCGGCAGGCTGCTCGCGGTGGGCCGCGCCCCGCACACCGTGACCGGCCAGGGCGGCGCCCGCGAGAGCGACCCGGAGGAGTGGTGGCAGGCGCTGCGCACCGCGGTCCTCGCGGCCCTCGCCGAATCGGGCCTGGACCCGGCCGCCGTCACCGGCATCGCCGTCGCGGGCCAGCAGCACGGCCTGGTCACGCTGGACACGGACGGCCGCCCGCTGCGCCCGGCACTCCTGTGGAACGACACCCGCTCCGCCCCGCAGGCCGCAGCCCTCACCGCCGCCCTCGGCCGGGACGTCTGGCTGGACCGCACCGGATCGGTACCGGTCGCCTCGATGACCGCCGCCAAGTGGATGTGGCTCAGGGAGAACGAACCGGCCACCGCCGCGGCGACCGCCGCCGTCCGCCTCCCGCACGACTTCCTCACCGAACGGCTGAGCGGCGCCGCCGTCACCGACCCCGGCGACGCCTCCGGCACCTGCTGGTACGACCCCGGCACGCGGGAGTACGACCCCGAGCTGCTCGCCCTCACCGGTATGCGCGCCGAGCTGCTGTCCACCGTCGCCCCCACCGGAGCCACCCGCGCCGGAGGCCTCACCGAGCAGGCCGCCCGCGCCCTGGGCCTGCCCGCCGGCATCGCCGTCGCCGCGGGCACCGGTGACAACATGGCCGCTGCCGTCGGCCTGGGGCTGGGCGCCGAAGGGCTCCTGGACCACCCGGTGGTCAGCCTCGGCACCTCCGGCACCGTCTTCGCCGCCACCCGCAACCGCCCGCATTCCGCGTACCTCGCGGGATTCGCCGCCACCGACGGCACCCGCCTCCCGCTGGGCTGCACCCTGAACTGCACGCTCGCCGTGGACAAGGTCGCCGAACTGCTCGGCCTGGACCGCGAGGACGCCGAACCGGGCGGCGAGAGCGTGCTGCTGCCCTTCCTGGACGGCGAACGTACCCCGGACCTCCCCGCGGCCTCCGGCCTGCTGCACGGGCTGAGGCACGACACGACCCGGCAGCAGATCCTCGGCGCCGCCTACGAGGGCGCGGTCGTCGCCGTCCTGCGCGCCCTGGACGAACTGCCGCTCGACGCGCCCGACGCGCCGCTGCGCCTGATCGGCGGAGGCGCGCGCGGCACGCTGTGGGTGGAGACCGTGCGCCGGCTGTCCGGCCGCCCCCTGGTCATCCCCGACGCGGCGGAGCTGGTCGCACTGGGCGCCGCAGCCCTCGCCGCGGGTGCCGCGACCGGCCGCGACCCGGTGGCCCTGGCCACCGGGTGGGACACCGGCAGGGGCCGCGAACTGCCCGCCCTGCCGCGGGACACGGCCACCTGGGACCGGGTGGCCTCCGTCCTGGACCGGGCGGCACCGACGCTCCTGACCGGCCCCTCCACCCACTTCTGACGACGCACCCCGAACACCCCCGTACCGGCTAAGGAAGACCCCCCATGAAGTTCACCGACGGCTTCTGGCAGATGCGAGACGGTGTGGACGCCTCGTACGCCACCGAACTCCGCGACCTGCGCCTCGACGCCGACCGCCTCACCGCCCACGCGGCCGTCAAGCGCGTGACGCGGCGCGGTGACACGCTCAACGCGCCCCTGATCACAGTGGAGGCGTACGCCCCCGCCGAAGGCGTCATCGGGGTCCGCGTCACCCACCTCGCGGGAAAGCGCCGCCCCGGCCCGGAGTTCGCCCTGCCCGGCGCCACCGAGGAGACCACGGCCACCACCCGCGAGGACGGCACGGCCGCCGAGCTCACCAGCGGCCCGCTCACCCTCCGGCTGCCCACAGGGGGCGACTTCGGCCTGGAGTTCCTGGACGCGGACGGCCGTCTGCTGACCACCGCCGGACGCAAGGGCACCGCCTTCGCCACCGTGCAGGACGGCAGCCACCACATGTTCGCCCAGCTCGCCCTGGGCGTCGGCGAGACGATCCACGGCCTCGGCGAGCGGTTCACCCCGTACGTCAAGAACGGCCAGGTCGTCGACATGTGGCAGGCCGACGGCGGCACCAGCAGCGAACAGGCCTACAAGAACGTCCCGTTCTATCTCTCCTCGCGCGGCTACGGCGTCTTCGTCAACCACCCGGGCAAGGTCTCCTTCGAGGTCGGCTCCGAGGCCGTCGGCCAGGTGCAGTTCAGCGTCGAGGACCAGACGATGGAGTACTTCGTCGTCGCCGGCCCCACTCCCAAGGACGTCCTCACCCGCTACACCGCGCTCACCGGCCGCCCGGCCCTGCCTCCGGCCTGGTCCTTCGGCCTCTGGCTGACCACCTCGTTCACCACCGACTACGACGAGGCGACCGTCACCTCCTTCGTGGACGGCATGTCCGAGCGCGGCATCCCGCTCTCCGTCTTCCACTTCGACTGCTTCTGGATGCGCGAGTACCAGTGGTGCGACTTCGAATGGGACCCGGACACCTTCCCCGACCCGGTCGGCATGCTCGCCCGGCTCAAGGACAAGGGGCTGAAGATCTGCGTCTGGATCAACCCGTACATCGCGCAGAAGAGCGCCCTGTACGCGGAAGGCGCGGAGAAGGGCTACTTCGTGCTCACCCCCGACGGCGACGTCTGGCAGTGGGACAAGTGGCAGGCCGGCATGGCGCTGGTCGACTTCACCAACCCCGAAGCCACCGCCTGGTTCCAGGCCAAGCTGAAGACCCTCCTCGACCAGGGCGTCGACGGCTTCAAGACGGACTTCGGCGAGCGCATCCCCACCGACGTCGTCTGGCACGACGGCTCCGACCCGGAGCGGATGCACAACTACTACACCCACCTGTTCAACACATCGGTCTTTGAACTGCTGGAGAAGGAGCGCGGCCAGGGCGATGCGGTCCTCTTCGCCCGCTCCGCCACCGCCGGCGGTCAGCAGTTCCCGGTCCACTGGGGCGGCGACTGCTGGTCCTCCTTCGAGGCGATGGCCGAGTCGCTGCGCGGCGGACTCTCCCTGTCACTCTCCGGCTTCGGCTTCTGGAGCCATGACATCGGCGGCTTCGAGGGCACGCCCGACCCGGCGGTCTTCAAGCGCTGGCTCGCCTTCGGCCTGCTCTCCTCGCACAGCCGGCTGCACGGCTCCTCGTCCTACCGTGTGCCGTGGGAGTTCGGCGACGAGGCGGTCGCGGTCGCCAAGCAGTTCACCGAGCAGAAGCACCGCCTGATGCCGTATCTGTACGGCGCCGCCGTCGAGGCCCACCGCACCGGCGTCCCCACCATGCGCCCGATGCTGCTGGAGTTCCCCGACGACCCGGCGACCCGCACGGTGGACCGCCAGTACCTGCTCGGCCCGGACCTCCTGGTGGCGCCGGTCTTCAGCGAGGACGGCCAGGTCGAGTACTACGTCCCCGAGGGCACCTGGACCCACTTCCTGACCGGCGAGACCGTGACAGGACCCGCCTGGCGCCAGGACACCTACGGCTTCGACAGCCTTCCGCTCCTGGTCCGCCCCGGCGCGGTCCTGCCGCTCGGCGCGGACGCCTCCCGCCCCGACAGCGACTGGACACAGAACCTCGAACTGCGCGTGTACGCCCCCGAGGGCCTCGGCGACTTCACCCGCACGGTGACGGTCCCCGACCTCACGGGCGCCCCCGCCGCCACGTACGAACTGGTCCGCGAGGCCGGCACGCTCCGCGTCACGGCTGACACGGACCGGCCGTACGAGGTCGTGGTCGTCGGCGACGCGTCGCTGGAGGTCGTCAAGGGCTGAGGCGCGGCCGGCCCGCTTGAACGAAAGGCCTGTCCGGCGGATCGGAGCCGGGCAGGCCCTTCCTCACGGCGCGGGGGGCGTCGTGCCGAAGTCACCGAAGCCGAAGCCGGTATCCGTCAGTTCGCAGCTCGCGCTCCACAGCCGCTCCGCGGCATCGGTGTCGGCGAGGTGGTCCCACACCGGTTCGCGCCGGGGCCTGCCGCGCAGGCCGAAGACGCGCGGCCCCCACAGCTGCCCTCCGCACACAGCGGGGTCGAGCGCCGCCCGCACCGCGGGCCACGCACCGGCGTCCTTGCCCTGCAGGAGGAGGGCAGCCGGTGCGCCACGGAGCCGGGCGGCGGTAGTCCGCACATGGACCGGCGGCCGCGACGGGGTGAGCGAATCCAGCGCGCCGCCGGGATGGACCACCACGCTCGCCACCGTGCTGCGGGCGGCCCGCAGACGGCGGTCGAGTTCGAGGCCGAAGTACATCTGCGCCAGCTTCGAGCGGCCGTAGGTGCGCTTGGGCCGGTAGTCCGTACGGGACTGCAGATCGTCCAGGTCGAGCCGCTCGGTCTTCGCCGCGAAGCTGCCCATGGTCACGACCCGGGCCGCCGGTGCGGCCGACAGCAGCGGCATCAGCCGCTGGGTCAGGGCGAAGTGCCCCAGATGGTTCGTGCCGAACATCAGCTCGTGACCGGCCCCGGTCTCCTCGCGCGGCGGGTCGTCGAGTGCGACGCCGGCGTTGAGGACCACGGCGTCGAGGC
This sequence comes from Streptomyces sp. NPDC058221, assembly GCF_042882365.1. Taxonomy (NCBI): domain Bacteria; kingdom Bacillati; phylum Actinomycetota; class Actinomycetes; order Kitasatosporales; family Streptomycetaceae; genus Streptomyces; species Streptomyces sp. NPDC058221. The sequence goes on from NZ_JBHVWF010000048.1 coordinate 16,265, forward strand.
GTTCCGACCGCAGCGACTCCACCGCCGGTCCGATCGACGCGAGGTCGGCGAGGTCGAGCCGGACCGCCCGCACCCGCGCGCCGGGTACCCGTGAGCGGATCGATCCACAGGCTGCCTCGCCCTTCATGGGATTCCGGCCGGCCAGCACGACGGTGGCGCCGGTCGCGGACAGCTGCTCCGCGACGAAGTACCCGATGCCCGCGTTGCCGCCGGTGACCATGAAGAGGCTGCCGTCGGCACGCGGTGGCCGGTGAACATCCCACGGCGGCGGGGCGGAGGTGGACGACGACATCACGGTGCGGCTCCTTTGCGGGGGAAGGCGCCCGCGGCTGTTCCGCCGGCCACCCTCGGCATCAAGGTGTCAGCAGCCACCGACACATGGCCGATGGATCACCGACAGCCCCGCCGGGCACCAGGCATCCTGTCCGGAACGGGGCCGGGGCCGGTCGGGCCGATCGGACCGGGCGGCCTCCTTCCGTGCCGTCAGAGATCGCTGTCGATTCCCGTGACGGCCGGAGCTCCGAGCGGTGCGTCCTGCGCCGAGAACCCTGTCTCCTGCAGTGCCGCGGACACCAGTCCCACCGCGTCGAGCTCCGCGGCGTACCGGTCTGCGGCCTCGACCTCCAGACGGATGGAGAAGGTGCCGTCGTCGTTGAGGGTCAGCAGGTCGAGCCCCTCGCTTCTGCTCAGCTCCGTGTGCTGCTTGGCCAGCGTCTGCTCCAGGGCCGCACGGGAGGTGTCGGAGATCTCGGTGACGAACGTTCCGGGGACGGTGATGACGAAGGTGGTCACGACGGTTCCTGCTTCCGTTGTGTGAGAGGTGTCTTGTCCGGCTTCCCCTGTTTTCGGCTCCGAACCAGTTGCCGGCGCCATCCGGGTGATGTCCGCGCGCCGGCGGATCCGGCCGGCGCGGGGACATCACCGGTCCTGCCTCTTGCCTACGGGTCGGCCACCCTCTAACTTACTCCAAAGTAAGTTTACTCTGGGGTAAGGAGATTGCCTTGGTCGCCTACCGGACTGTCATGGTCGGCACGGACGGCTCGGAGTCGTCGTTGGCAGCCGTCGAAGGGGCGGCCAGGCTCGCCGCCGTCTGCGGGGCCGAACTCGTGATCGCCTGCGCGTACGTACCGATGCGCGGATCCGAGCTCGCCCTGGCACAGGACCAACTGGGCGCCGAGGCGTACCAGGTGGTGGGCTCGGCTCCCGCCGAGGACACCCTGCGTACCGCCAAGGCCCGGGCCGGGGCGCAGGGTGCGGTGAACGTGCGGTCCGTCGCGGTGCAGGACGAACCGGTCGCCGCACTCGTGCGGCTCGCCCGGGAGTGCTCGGCCGACCTCCTGGTCGTCGGGAACCGGGGGCTGCGCTCGCTGGCCGGGCGCCTCCTCGGCTCCGTACCCGCGGACATCGCCAGAAAGGCCGGTCTCGACGTGCTCATCGTGCACACCACATGAGTGCGGCAGACCCCTCGGAGGAACAGGCGCCGCCGTCCGGTGGCGACGAACTGCGACGGGCCGTCGAGGAGGTGCTCCTCGGAGGCCGCCGCATCTGGACGAGGCGGGACGTCGCCGAGCGGTCCGGGGTCGGGCCCGGGCGCACGGTACAGATCTGGCGTGCGCTCGGGTTTCCGGCGGTCGGCGACGACGTACGGGCGTTCACCGAAGCCGATGTGGAAGCGCTGCGCGTGGGGGAGCGGCTCATCGAAGCCGGACTCATCACGGAGGAGGGCGAGACCATGATGGCGCGCGCCCTCGGGCACCATCTGTCCCGGCTCGCCGAATGGCAGGCGCAGACCCTCCGGACCTGGATGAACCGCGAGTCGCGCGCCTCCGAGGACGGGGAGCCGGCCGGCCGTGCCGCGGCGCTGCTCCCGGAGATGGAACTGCTGCAGCGGCATGTGTGGCGCCGGCACCTCGCGGCCTGCACCGCACGGGTGCTCGCCGAGACCGAGGAAGACGCGCCCGTGGAAGCAGGGCAGCGGCCCGGACGGGCGGAGGGCGAGCCGGGAGGTGCCGCGGCGGGTGGGCCGGTGCCGTCCGGCGAGGGTGCTGACGTCCGTGACCGGGCGGTTGGTTTCACCGACATGGTCGGCTACACGCGCATGACCCGTGGACTGGACAGCGCCGAGCTCGTCCGGGTGCTCGACCGGTTCGAGCGGCTGACGGGCGATGTGGTCGCCGAGGGCCGGGGCCGGGTGGTGAAGACCATCGGGGACGAGGTGCTCTTCGTATGCGAGTCGGCATCCTCGGCCGCCGGCATCGCCCTGGAGCTCACCGCCCGTGCAGAGGTGGACCAGGGGCTGCCCCGGCTGCGGACCGGGCTGGCATACGGAGCCGTCCTCGGCCGCTTCGGCGACGTCTACGGGGCGGCGGTCAACATCGCGGCCCGGCTCACCGCGGTCGCCCGCCCCGATGCCGTGCTGGTCGACACGGTCTTCGCCGGCGAACTGGCGGGCATGGCCGCATACGAACTCAAGGCGCTCCGACCGGTGTCGGTGCGCGGTTACAGCAGGCTGCGTCCGGTGCTGCTCCGTCCGGTTCGGCCCGCCGGGCGGCCCCGCGACGGCAGACGAGCCGGGTGACTCATGGGGACCCGACTGCTTGCGTCTCCGCCCGCCCGGAGGTGCCCGTAGGCTCGCGCTCATGGACCACGTCGACGCGAACCCCGAACGGCTGGCCGGAACGTGGCACATCGTGTGCTCGTCGTTCCCCATGTGGCGAAGCGGAAGGCGCACCGGCGCCACGTTCACGTACACCCCACTGCCGGGCCGGAGTTCGCGCGCACCCCGGATGCGGGACGAGGTCGCGTACCGGGTGCGAGGCCGAACGCGCGGCATCTCGGGTACGGACACCCGGCTGACCTCTCGCCCCGGCACGGTCTACCGCTGGCGGGGGAAGGGCCTGCTGGCGGCGCTGACGAGTGTGTGGGAGGTGACCGAGACGGGTGAGGACGACGCGTGGGCCGTGATCGTCTTCACCCGGTCCCTGCTCACTCCGGCCGGCGTCGACGTCGTCGTTCGCGCCGACCGGCTCACCGACGCGGCCGTGCTGGCCGAGGCGAGGTCGGCGGCCGGTCGGTACGACGCCGAGCCGCTCCCGGGCCGCGGACCGGCGTCCACGTGACCTCCCGTCCCGGCCTCCCGAGACGGGAAAGCCCTTAGCGCTCCACGCGCCCCAGACCGCGCACGGCCGGGATCGCCAGCAGCAGGACGCAGGCGACGAGCGCCATGGACGCGGACACGTACAGCAGTGGCCCGGCCCCCACGACGAGCGCGAGCGGTCCGGCCACCGCCTGCCCGACCGGCTTCATCACCAGTGAGCCGGCCGCGTCGTATGCGTGCACCCTGCCGAGGACGTCCTGCGGGATGTGGGTCTGCACACTCGTGTGGAACATGACGACCCAGAACGCCATGCCTATGCCGCTCACCCCGTAGCACCCGGCGATGAGCGGCGCGGGAAGGTCGAGAGCGACACTCAACGGCATCGGCACCCAGAGGATCATCGAGAGGGCTCCGGCTCTGAGCGGGTACCGCGGGCGGAGCCTGATCGCGATGATCCCGCCCACCACACTTCCCGCCCCGAGGGACGACATGACCAGACCGAAGACAGAAGCTCCGTAGTCGGTGACGAGCATGCTGTTGCCGAGGGTCGTGGTGGGGCCGGCTCCGGCCAGTTGCCAGAGCATGAAGACGACGATGACACTCCACAGCCAGGTCCTGGACCGGAACTCCTGCCAGCCCTCCACCAGATCGGCCCGGAACGACGATGGGCCGTCCCGTTCGGTGGGGCCCATCGGGACCGAGCGGAGCAGGAGCAGACAAGCCCCGCTGGCCGCATAGGTCAAGGCGTCGAGGGCGACCACCGCGGCAGGCGAGGAGACCGCCAGCAGCAGGCCGGCCAGAGACGGTCCGATGACGACGGTGACGGACTCCGAGATGCGGAGGGTCGCGACGGCCTTCTGCACGTCCTGGGCTATGAGAGGCGTGATGCTGGCGACTCCCGGCTGGAAGAGCGCACTGCCCGCCCCGATCAGGGCCAGCAGCACCAGGATCTGCCACAACCGTGGCGTGCCGAGCAGGAACAGCAGCGCGAGCAGCCCCTGAGAGCACAGCCGGGCCGTGTCCGAGACGACCATCAGCCGCCGGGCACCGAAGCGGTCGGACATCACTCCGCCGAAGATGATCAATGCGGCGAACGGTGCCACGAGCGCGGCGAGCGCGTAGCCCACACCACTCGCCCCGTACCCGGCCCGGATCACGGCGGCCGTGATCGCGACGGGAAGCATCGCGTCGCCCAGCAGGGAAGTGGTGCGGGCGGTGAAGAACCGCCGGAAATCCGCTGTCCACAGCGCCGGATCGGACGGGGCCCCCTCGACTCGCAGGTCCCGGGTCACATCCGAGCCGACCACTACTCACCATCCCACGTGCGCTGTTGACTTCGACCGGGGCGACACTCTCATGCCTTGACCGCCCTCGGTCAAAGAGGTTTCGGCGCGGGACAGCCCTTGGCCTTGAGAACGAGCATCGTCCAGGGTGAGCGGGCGCGCCGGGTCACACTCGCATGCCCACGTCGAGCGATGGCCGGGCGGGTGGCGCGGCGGTCAGTCAGCCGCCCCGTATGCGCCGAGGTGGGAGCGGTGCCGGTCCACGATTCCCTCGACGATCTTCATCAGGCGGTCTCCCGTCTGATCGATGCTTCCGTTCTGTGTGCTGACCTGTGCCCCTTCGAGTACGAAGGTGATCTCGGCCGTGGCCTGTCCGGGGTCGGACATCCGGGCCTCGGTGCACATGCCGATCAGCCTGCGGGCCTGGTGGGCCTTGTGGTCCTCGATCACCTGCCGTGCCGGGTGAAGGCGGTCGGGCAGCTCGGCGAGGGAGTTGACGAACGGGCAGCCCCTGTATGAGATCGCCGGCAGCCCCTCGGCGATGAAGCGGGCCAGGCCCAGAATCTGCTCCTCGGGCCGGTCGGGGTATTCGGTTTCCACGCGGTCGAAGGCCGCCTGATAGTCCGCGGCGACGATCCGCAGCCACTCCGCGACCAGCGCGTCCTTGGTCTCGAAGTGCCGGTAGATCGCCATTTTGGTGGTCTCGGCCTTGTCGGCGATCGCCTGGACCCCCACCTGCCGGATCCCTTCCCTCTGGAAGAGCTCTTCGGCCGCGTCGAGAATGCGCTCACGAGGCGGCAGCTTCGCCACTCTGCTTGGCCTTCTGGGGGTCGATGCCATGGCTGCTCCGTCACTCCGGTCGATCGCGCGCTTCACCACCCGTCTCACGATACCAGTCCGACCCTTTCGATACCGTGCGGTATCGTTCGGTACTCAAAGGTATTGTTCTTGCCAGGGAGCGGCAGTGAGAGTCTCTGAGTACGTGAGCTTCGACGCAGTCGGGTTGGCGGAGCTGGTGGCCAAGGGCGAGGTACTCCCCGCCGAACTGGAGGCAGCCGCACGCAAGGCTGTGCAGGCAGTTGATCCGCGGATCAACGCCGTCGTGGAGACCTGGCTGACCGACGACGAACCGGTCCCCGGCAGCACACCACTGGCCGGCGTACCTTTTCTGATCAAAGACATCGCGGTGGCCATGGCCGGGAAGCGTATGGAGTTGGGTAGCCGCCTGGCGGCCGGTAACGTCGCCGGCGCCGACTCCTCGCTGATGCAGCGCTTCCGGCACGCTGGCCTCGTGACGTTCGGGCGCACCGCGACACCGGAGATGGCCTATGGCATCTCGACGGAATCAGCGTTGCACGGCGCGACCCGCAACCCGTGGGACCTGGAGCGGAGTGCGGGCGGATCCAGTGGAGGCGCGGCCGCCGCAGTCGCCGCCGGGGTGGTCCCGGTCGCCCATGGCACCGACGCCGCCGGATCGCTCCGTATCCCCGCCGCCTACAACGGCCTCTTCGGGATCAAGCCCACCCGTGGACGGGTCTCCATGGGGCCCGACGTCGACGAGGTCTTCAACGGCCTGGCCGTGCACGGCAGCGTCAGCCGCACCGTACGTGACAGTGCGGTACTGCTCGACCGGATACGCGGCCCGGAATCGGGCGACCCGTACTTCGCCCAGCAGCCGTCACGGCCGTACGCGGAGGAAGTCACCCGTCATCCGGGCTCGTTGCGGATCGGTGTCCTCACCCAGGCATGGGGCGGACGCCGTACTGCCGCACCGGTGACCGACGCCCTCTCCCGTACCGTGCGGTTGCTTGAATCCCTCGGTCACCAGGTGGAGGAGGCCGAGGTCGGCCTCGGCGCCGACTGGGAGGAATTCGTCCTGGCCAACGCCCGGCTCATGACGGTGAACCTCACCACCCTGGTCGACGGGCTGGCCGCCGCCTTCGGCCGTCCCGTCGACTCCTCGACCCTTGAGCCGACGACCCTCGCCGGCTACCACTACGGGCAGCGGGTCGGCGGCGCGCAGTTCCTCACCGCTCTCTCGATGCGAAACCGGGTGGCGCGAAGCCTGGCGCGGCACTTCGACGCGTACGACATCCTCCTCACGCCGACCCTGCCGGATCCTCCCGTGCTTCTGGGCACCCACACCGAGGGTGCCCAGACACTGGACGGTCTCGGCTGGATCGAGCGCATCAACGACCTGTCGCCGTTCACCATGCCGTTCAACGTGGCGGGCACGCCCGCCATGTCCGTACCCGTGACGGCCGATGCCGGGACGGGGCTCCCGGTCGGTATGCAGTTCGCCGCCGGATACGGCCTTGAAAGCCGGCTCTTCCGCCTCGCCGGACAACTCGAACAGGCAAGTCCGTGGTCAGGCCGAACCCCCACGGTATGGGCAGGGGACCACCCAGGCCGCTGAAGAACGCTCCGGGCACGCTGCAGAGAGACATCGGCGGATTCTTGTCGGTCTCAGGACCGAAAATTCTCTCGGCGCACGGGACGGATGCCTGCCGGTTGTACCGGCCGGCGGCGGGCGAGGACAAGAACTGGCCGCACCTGGCCCCGGTGCTCTCCACCCGCACGATCGAATGGGATCTGATCGCCCAGCAGTACGACCAGATGGTGAAGTACACCACCGCGCTGAGGCTGGGCACCGCCGAGGCCGAGCAGGTCCTGCGCCGCTTCACCAAGGGCGGCCCAGAGCATCCGACCCACCAGGCGACCCGAATTGGGCGGACACGCTCACCGAGGCGGACCGGCGGGGACTGCCGCCGCTGTTCCGGACCCACGTGAATCCGTATGGCCGGTTCGAACTGGATAGGAACAGCCGTCTCGACCTGGACCGTGCGGCCACCGGGGCCGCGGTGCCCGGTCCGCGCAGTCCACAAGGCGAGTCGGTCGGCGCTCCGAGCTGAGCCGGCGGCAGCCAGGGTCTGCGCCCGCTGCGCGACCCGGACGCCCTGAGCTCGACGAGGACGACGACGGCGGGGACTGACACCCCACGGGCCTTGCGTCACCTCACGGAACCTCGGGCTTGGCCTGCAGTCGGGACTCGGCGAGGGCGAGGGCGGCGATGGCCCCGAGCAGGATCACCGTGCCCGCGACGGTGGCCGCGGTGAGTCGTTCGTCAAGGAACAGCACGGCCAGGACGGCGGCGCTGACCGGTTCGAGCAGCATCATCACCGACGCGGTGGCGGCCCTGAGGACGGCGACGCCGGCGAAGTACAGCGGGTATGCGAGCGCGGTGGTGACGGCGGCGATGTACAGCATCAGCAGCGCCGCCTCGGTGAGGTTTCCGCCCCGCGGGACAAGGCCCTCGTGGAAGGCCGGCGGCAGCATCACGGCCGCGCCGATGAGGAAGGACCACAGGGTGAGGGTGAAGGCGTCCTCGCCGGTTCCGTGCCGTCCGGTCCACCGGCCCAGCAGGTTGGAGACGGCGTACCCGGCGGCGGACAGCAGCGCCATCGCCACGCCCCCCGTGCGGACGACGCCGGGCTGGTTGCCCAGTACGAGCACAGTCAGTCCGGCCAGCGCGCCGGCGACGGCCAGCACCCCGGCGCGGCCGATGCGCTCGCCCAGGAACAGGCGCCCGCCGGCGGCCGTGAACACCGGTGCGGCGCCGAGCGTGACGATGGTGCCCACCGCCAGGCCGGTGTCCCGCACGGCGGCGAAGTAGGCGGTCTGGAAGACGGCCAGCCCGACTCCGGTGCCCGCCAACAGCAGCACACGCCGCCCGGCAGGCTGCGGCGCGCGGGGCGCCTTGCGGGCCGGGCGCAGGGCCCAGGCCGGCAGCAGCAGCACCGCTCCGGCCAGGAAACGCCAGAACGAGATGGCCATGGGCCCCAGGTCGCTGGTCCGGTAGATGACCTCCACGGCCGCACCGGTGGTTCCCCAGGCGATCCCGGCGAACGCGAGGAAGGCGAAGCCGCGCCGCACCGAGAGCGAGCCGGTCAATGAGCGGCTCCCGCCCTGGCCCAGCGCATCCGCGTCGACGGCGAGATCCTGTGCGGTCTTCATCTCCTCACCGTGCGCCTCCGCGCACGATACGCAAAATGCATCCAGCCGCCAATCGATACGCTGAGCGTATGAATACGCGCGGAGAATACGGTGCGGGGCTGGAGCTGAAGCACCTGCGCTGCCTGGTCGCCATCGTCGACACCGGCAGCTTCACGGACGCGGCCCTGGAGCTCGGCGTCTCCCAGGCCGCGGTCTCCCGCACTCTGCTCGCCCTGGAGAAGACCCTGGGGGTGCGGCTGCTGCACCGCACCAGCCGCACCGTCGAGCCCACCGTGGCGGGTGTGCAGGTCCTCACCCGAGCTCGTCTGCTGCTGGCCGGCGCGGACGAACTCGTTGCCGAGGCCGCCTCCGGCCACAGCCGCCTGCACATCGGTCACGCCTGGTCGGCCTTCGGGCGCTACACCACCGAGTTCCAGCGCCGCTGGCACCACGATCACCCCGACATCGAGCTCCGTCTCGTCCGCCACAACTCCTCCACCGGAGGGCTTGCCGAAGGACTGTGCGACATCGCGGTCATCCGTAGCGCCCTCGACCTCAAACCCTGGTCCCACGCCTTCGTCGGCCACGAGGACCGCTACCTGGCCCTCGCCTCCGACGACCCCTGGGCCCGCCGCCGCAGCATCCGCTTGGCCGACGTCGCCACCCGCACCCTCGCCCTCGACCGCCGCACCGGCACCACCACCTTGAACCTGTGGCCCGAGACCGAACGGCCCGCCGCCGAACACGTCCACGACATCGACGACTGGCTCGCCGCCATCACCTCCGGCCGCTGTGTCGGCGTCACCCCCCAAGCCACCGCAGCCCAGTACCGCCCCTCCGGCATCACCTACCGCCCCCTGCGCGACGCCGAGCCCGTCCCCGTCCACCTCATCTGGCGCCGACAGGACCCCCACCCCGCCGCCCGCGCCGCCGTCGCCCTCGCCATCGACCTCTACCGCACAGGCCACCAAGCCCCGCGCCGCTCCCGCAGATGAGCGGCAGCCGCCTGCCGTTCAACGACCACGGCCGCGCCCCGCCTGTCGGCAAACGAACCTCGTCCTTCACGAAGCCGGGACCAGGGGCCCGGTCGTCTTCGAGGAGGACGGCGGCACCTCCAGCCGCGTCCACCCGCTCCAGCGTCCGAAATTCCGCGTGCTCCTTGACTACGCCCGGCCCGGGGACACCGTGCACATCTCCGAGATGTTCCGCCTCGTACGCGGCACCGGGCACATCCTCGACGTGCTCGACGTCCTCCACCGATACCGAACCCGGCCGCGAGTTGTGCGGCGGATTCGTTCAACTCGCAGTCCTCTGGCCAGGTTGGAAGAACCTCGGTGGCGCATCTTCCGTAAAGCCCGGATCAGCCCCAACCGCCTCACATCGATCGTGAAAGCCCGTCCTCACCCTGGAGCGGCACCGCTGAAGATCCTCGGCGGTCACGGGCCATGCCCGACCCCGTGGGCACCGTCGAATCCAAGTAACCCCAGCCCCCACGCCATCTCTTCAGCAAGGACCCCTGTCATGAAGTACCGCACCCTGGGCCGCACCGGCATCCAGGTCAGCCCCTACTGCCTGGGCGCCATGATGTTCGGCGCCATCGGCAACCCCGACCACGACGACTCGATCCGCATCATCCACAAGGCACTTGACGCCGGGATCAACTTCGTCGACACCGCCGACATGTACTCCCGCGGCGAGTCCGAGGAGATCGTCGGCAAGGCCCTCAAGGGCCGCCGGGACAACGTCGTCCTGGCGACGAAGTTCCACAACCCGATGGGCGATGACCCCAACCAGCGGGGCAACTCCCGCCGCTGGATCATGACCGCGGTCGAGGACTCGCTGCGCCGCCTGGGCACCGACCACATCGACCTCTACCAGGTCCACCGCCTGGACCCCGCAGTCGACCACGAAGAGACCCTGTCCGCGCTCACCGACCTGGTGCGCAGCGGCAAGGTCCGCGCCATCGGCTCCTCCACCTTCCCCGCCTCCGCGATCGTCGAGGCCCAATGGGTCGCGGAAGCCCGCAACCTGGAGCGCTACCGCACCGAACAGCCCACCTACTCCATCCTCAACCGCGCCATCGAGTACGAGATCCTGCCCCTGGTCCAGAAGTACGGCATGGGCACCCTCGTGTGGAGCCCCCTGGCGCAGGGCATGCTCACCGGCCGCTACCGCAAGGGCCAGCAGCCCACCACGCACCGCGGCGGACACTTCAAGCACTACAGCGACCCGAACCGTCTCGATGCGGTCGAGCAGCTCATCCCGCTCGCCGAGAAGTCCGGCATCAAGATGACCCACATGGCGATGGCGTTCGCCGTCGCCCACCCCGGCGTCACCTCGGCCATCATCGGCCCGCGCACCATGGAACACCTCGACGACCTCCTCGCGGGCGCCGACGTCACACTCGACGACGCCCTCCTGGACGCGATCGACGAGATCGTCGCGCCCGGCACCGACGTCGGGCGCCTCGATATGGCCTACCAGCCGCCCGCCCTGCAGGAGACCGGTCCGCGCCGGCGTCGCGCCGGCGACCGCACCGCCGCCTGACGGGAGGAGCCAGACGGCATCGTGCCTCGGGCCGAGCGATGCCGAGCGTTTGCCCAGGGGCCCACGGCGGCGGCAACCGGCGTGGCGACATCGGGGCGGAGCCCACGGTAGCGGGCAGAGCGTCCCGCAGCGTGAGGTCCTGGACCGCCGACGGCGGCCCTGCTGGGGGGGGGCGGGGCGTGCAGGGCATTCTGCGCCACAGGGGGCCGAGGAGGGCCAGGGCGAGGTCGACGGCGCAGGGGTCCACCCGAGGTTGCCCTGGCCCAGCACTGCGGTGACCGGGGGAGGGCCGTTGTGCGACGTGGGGGTGGCGGGCGGACTGCGTTGTTCGGCTCAGCGTTCCGGAGAGGTGTGACAGCTGCGGGTGAAGGCGAGAAGAGCGCCGCTTCGCCACAGGTCACGGCTTACTGAAGCGGCGGCCGCGGGCGGGTGACGGCCGGCCCGGTCATCACCGACGACATGCTGCACACCGTGCTCCGCCGCCGCGCGAACGGCGAGACCGTCGAGGACATCCAGCCCGACTTACTCATCCCCACCGGCCGCCGCAAGGGACAGGGCCCCAGCCTCTCCAGCATCTACCGGGCGCTCGCCGAGCATGAGAAGGCCCGGGCGTACCCGGAGGCCGTCGAGACCGCGCACAGCGCTACACGCCACCTGGCGGTAGCTGTACGAGAACAGGGCCTTCATGGTGGTGACGACCCGGCCTCGGAGGATCCTCCCGCGCATGCGATCGCGATCGATGACCATCGCGACTTCGGCGACGGCAGCGGCACGCCTCCGGCACGGACACTCGGGTACCACCCGATACGCTCACGCACCTGAAGAGTGCTTCTCCCCGTACTGCTGACAGAACCCTGGATGAATCACATCGTTGCAGCTCAGTAGCACTATTCGCTTATTCGGTCATGGCATGGACGAGCGCGCTGACGAAAGCGCGAGGTTAGGGTTGTCCGGGTGAACCGGACCGATCGCCTCTACGCCCTCGTCGAAGAGCTGCGCGCCGTGTCACCCCGCCCGCGCAGCGCCCGCTGGCTGGCCGACCGGTTCGAGGTCAGCTTGCGCACGGTCGAGCGCGACATCAGCGCCCTGCAGCAGTCCGGCGTGCCCATCTGGGCCGAGCCCGGCCGCACCGGCGGCTATTGCCTCGACCGGACCCGGACCCTGCCCCCGGTGAACCTCACCCCCGGCGAGGCGGTCGCGATGGCGGTCGCACTGCGCGGGATGGAGGGGACACCGTTCCGGACGACGGCCGCGGCGGCGCTGCGGAAGCTGGTCGCGGCCATGGGAGAGGACGATGCCGCCGCCGCGCACGACATGGCCGGACGCATCCACCTGCTCGGCCCGGTGGACGCGCCCGCGCCGCCCCAGGGGCCGCGAGGCGTGACGGACGCGCTGTCCACGGGCCGCGTCCTGCGCATCGAGTACGGCGACCGCGAGGGGGCCACGACGACGCGCGATATCGAGCCGCTCGGATACATCGGCAAGACGGGCCACTGGTATCTGCTGGCCTGGTGCCGGATGCGGGACGCCCTGCGCGCCTTCCGGACCGACCGGATCGTTTCCGTCCACGCCACCGCCGAGGTGCCCGAGCCGAGAGAACTCCGGCGCGAGGACCTCGACATCCCCTACGGCGTCGTGCACCAGCTCTCCCTGAGCTGAGCCGAGGCAGCCCCGGGGCCGCAGACCGGATCAGGCCCGGACGGCCGGCGGCGTGAACACGGCGAAGTGGTTACCGGCCGGATCGAGCAGGTGCGCGAAGGTCACCCCGACCGGATTGACGTGCGGCGCACGCTGAACCGTGCCGCCCGCCTCCTCGACCTGGCGGCAGGTCGCCTCGACGTCCTCGACGAGCACGGTGAAGACCGCGTAGTCCGGCAGCTTGCCCCCGGTCGCGAACAGCCCGCCGCGCATCCCCTCGCCGTCACCGGTGGTGACGATCCGGTACGCCTGGTCGGTGCTCTTCGTGTCGTCGTGCGCGACCGTCCAGCCGAACACGTCCCCGTAGAACCGCTCGGCCTCCGCCGGGGCGGCTGTGCCGATCTCGAACCAGGCGATTGAGTTGATCTGAGCCATGACGTTCATCCCTTACGTGTTCCGCCGGGCTCGTCCCGGCTCCGCCCACTCTCGGCGTCTCCGGCGACAGCCCCCTGTCGGTGTTTCGGAACGGGCCGGAACGGGATTGACGGGCGGAGCACCGCCGAGGTCGTATGACCGGTGACCAGGGAGACCTCTTGATCCGGAATTGATCCGGAAGACACGGAAGGCACCGATGAACACGGGCAGGATGCACGCCGGCGAACCCGGGACCGACGACGCCCTCGTGCACCGGCTGATCGCCGCGCAGTTCCCGCACTGGGCCGGTCTTCCCGTCGAACGCGTCGGCGCCGCCGGGACCTCCAACGCGATGTACCGCCTCGGTGCCGACCTGGTGGTCCGGCTCCCGCGCACCGCCGGCTCGGCGGACGACACCGTCAAGGAGCACCGCTGGCTGCCGCGCCTGGCCCCGCTGCTCCCGGTCGCCGTTCCCGTACCGCTGGGTGCGGGGAAGCCCGCCGAGGGGTACCCGTGGCCCTGGTCCGTCTACGGATGGCTCGACGGCAGCTGTCCGGTGACCGGCGACACCACCGACGCCACTCTGCTGGCCCAGGACCTGGCCGTCTTCATCACCGCACTCCACCGCATCGGCACCACCGACGGCCCCCCGTCCTACCGCAGCGAACCACTGGCCGACCGGGACGCGGCGACGCGCGGCGCCCTGGCGGACCTGCATACGGACATCGACACGACGGCGGCGGCCGAGATCTGGGAAGCGGCCCTGCACGCCCCCGCACCGGCCGGCCCGCCGGTCTGGATCCACGCGGACCTGCAACCGGGGAACATGCTCACAGCCGCCCGACGGCTCACCGCCGTCATCGACTTCGGCTGCCTCGGCCTGGGTGACCCCGCCGTCGACCTGATCGTGGCCTGGTACGTCCTGCCCGCCGGGGCGCGCCACACCTTCCGCGCCGCCGTGGGCGCCGACGACGCGGCCTGGGCGCGGGGAACCGGGTGGGCGCTCTCGGTCGCGCTGATGGAGCTGGCGTACTACCGGGAGAGCAACGCGTTCATGGCCGACACCGCGCGGCACGTCATCGCGGAGATCCTCGCCGACCGGCGGCCCGGCGGGTAGCCGCATCCGGTCACCTCCCGGGCGCGCCGCCTCCGTCGCCACCGTCGGAATGCGATCGTGGACCAGCGGGTTTGCACCACCGACAGCATGTGAGCGGTAACAGCACTGAGAGCGGATGGCCTCCATGGGCGAGTTGATCCTTATCCGGCACGGCGAGACGGAGTGGTCCCGCAACGGACAGCACACGAGCCACACCGATCTGCCCCTGACGCCCCTCGGCGAACGCCAGGCCCGGGCCCTCGCTCCGCTGCTCGCCGACCGCGACATCGCCCTCACCCTCGTCAGCCCCTCCGTACGGGCCCGGCGCACCGCCGAACTCGCCGGGCTCGCCGCGCCCCGGATCACCCCCGAGCTGCGCGAGTGGGACTACGGCGGCTACGAGGGCATCACCACCCACGAGATCCGCCTCACCCGTTCCAGCTGGAACCTCTGGACGGACGGCGTCGCCGCCGGCCCCGACGCGCACCCCGGCGAGACTCCCGCAGAGGTCGGCGAGCGGGCCGACCGGGTGCTGGCCGAAGTCCGGGAAGCGGCCGGCCGCGCCGGGGACGGCGACATCGCGCTCGTCGCCCACTCGCACTTCCTGCGCGTCCTGACCGCCCGCTACCTGGGCCTGACCCCCGCCGAGGGCACGCTCTTCCAGCTCGCCACGGGCGCGGTGTCGCGGCTGGGCAGGGAACACGGCAACCCGGTCATCACGGCGTGGAACGTGACCCTGCCGGAGAGCCTGTTCCCCGCCGCCGTTCCGGACGCCTCCCAGCCCTGAAGCGGCCGTGGCGCCGCGCCGGCCGGGCGTCAGCTCGCGTTCGACGACACGCTCCGGTCCTCCTCGTCGAGGTGCTCCAGCTCGGCGACGCACGCCTCGGCGACCTCCGCCGCGAACCGCGGACAGGTCCAGGACTCCGGGGTGCGGATCTCCTCGGCCGGGGGGAACTCCTCCGGAGCCCAGAAGTGCGCCATCGCGTCGCGGAACTCCGCGTACCGCAGCGTCGGGTGCTCGTCCTCGTGCGGGCACTCGGCGGGCAGCGGAGCCGCAGCGACGGCGCGCATGGTGGCCAGGACGTCCCGGACGACTGAGACCGGGGGGCTCGGGTACGAGTTGTCCATCGACTGGCGGGCCACCAGCAGCAGCACGATGCGGTCCCGGGCGTCGGACTGCGCGTGGCGACGGGCGGCCCACAGGCCGAGATCCTCGGCGTACTCCTCGTTCCAGCTCTTGTGGTCGGTCCGCTCCACGAGCTTCCCCATGTCCAGCCGGCCGTCCGCACGCAGGTATTCGGCGTCGGCGTGCGAGGTGTCACGCTCCCCGAAGAGCTCGTCGCGCCGCCTGCGCAGCAGTGTCAGGGTCTCGTCCGCGATCTCCGCCATGTAGGCCGGGCACACCACCCGGTCCAGTGCGGGGTTCCGGCCCGATGCGATGCGGGCCCGTTCGTAGAGGCCGCGTCCGCCGGCACTGCTGAGCTCGATGCCGAGTTCCACTGCCTCCGGCCCGCTGCCCGGCAGGGCCGGGTGCCCGTCGTGGGCGCAGCCGGCGTCCGCGAAGTGCGTCAGCGTCTCCTCCACCGCCTCGGCCAGATCGTCGAGTACGGACTTCGTGCGCACCATGCCCGAGACCGCGTACCAGGTCACAGCCCTGACCACCATCAGACGTCCGGCGCGGTCCGCCGGGTCGGCGTCGGACAGCTCGGACGCCTGGCTGCTGATCTCCTCGTCGATGTCGGTCCACGGCTTCGGATACCCGTGCAGCAGCGCCGACAGCGTGCTGATGGCGTCGGCGGCCGCCACCGGCAGCCGGGGCGGCACATCGGGGACCGATCCGGGGTCGATGATGTCCAGGGCTATCCGCGCGAATCCGGCCGCGTTGAGCGGGCATCGCCACTCGCTCCGCGGCCGGTCGTCCTCCCAGTCGGCCGTCTCGTCGGCGAGTACGGGCAGCAACTCGGCGAGGTACTCGTCCTCTTCGTCCTCGTGGCTCCGGTAGGCATGCGAGTCGTGGGTGCAACTGTGCCCGCGCAGGGCCCTGTCGGCCGTTTCCAGGGCGGTCACGGCCTGCGACGCGACCCCCAGGCCGGGCAGCCAGGTGAGGTAGGGGGCCATGAGCACCAGCCCGAACGTCCACACGTACGCCGAATCGCCGCCGGGGTCGGCGGCCAGCCGGGCAGCGCAGTCGAGCACCGCCCGGTCGTAGTCGCTGTTGTCGGATTCCCGGTAGTCCTCCCGTATGCCGTTCCAGGTCTCGCTGAGTTCGTCGAGCGTTGTGCCGTCCATATCCATCACGATCTTCATGACGCGCGGCGTGCCCGGGGGAGTTCCCGTCAGAGCGAGCTGCTCCTGAGGGCGGCCACGAACGGTGCCCAGACCGGCACCGCGAAGGTGAGCGTCGGGCCCTCGGGACCGGCCTTGCTGTCGCGGACGGGGACGACGCCGGGGAGGTTGTCGGCTATTTCGACGCAGTCGCCGCCGTCCCCGTTGCTGTACGACGACTTGCGCCAGGCAGCGGTGCGCAGATCAGGTGTGGTGCTCATGGCGTCGCGAACTCCTTCGCCGCCGAGACGATCCGGTCAAGGGAACCCGTCCCGTACCAACGGCCGACGGCCGGGATCCCACCCACAAGGGTGGCAGGCGGAAACCGGGGCCGGGGGCGTTTACAGCGCTGCCGCACCGCGCTACTCTCCCCGGATGATGGGAGCGCTCCCAGTCATGGATTCCGCCACCGGACCCGTCTCCACGGTGGGATGAGAACGCGGACGGCCGGTATCTCGTGGGGAGATACCGGCCGTCCGTTCGTCAACCCGCGGTCAGGAGATCAGCTCCACCTCCGCGAGCGTCGCCTTGCTGTCGAGCACCAGCCGGTAGTGCGCGTAGGAGCCGGGGGTCTTCACCGTGAAGGCCCTCGTCTGCTTGTCCCAGGCGAACGACTGGCCGGACCGCTTGTCGAGGTCCTTCCACTTCTTGCCGTCCGACGACCCCTGCACCACCCAGCCGCTCGGCGCCTTCGCCGCCGCGTCCGAGGTCAGCGTGTACTGGACCGCCTTCGCGCCGGCGGGGGCAGGCAGTTCCACCCCCTCGACCGATGCCGAGGTCGCGGAGGTGTCGTCGAAGAGGGCGCCCGCACCCTTCAGGACGTCCTTCTTCGGCGACGGCACCTTGTCGTCCTTGGTGATGGAGACCGGGGCGGCGTTCTTGCCGGTGCCCCAGGCCGACGGCTTGGGGCCCATGTCGAAGTCCAGCACGCCGCCCTTGGCCAGCAGGTCGTGCGGCAGCGAGGTGGAGGTCCACTTCTTGCCGTTGACCTTCAGGCCCTGGACGTAGATGTTCTTCGCGCTGTTCTTCGGCGCCTTGACGACCAGGTCGCGGCCGTTCTCCAGGTGCACCGTGGTCTTGGTGAACAGCGGGGAGCCGATCGCGTACTCGCCGCTGCCCATGACCAGCGGGTAGAAGCCGAGCGAGGAGAAGAGGTACCAGGCCGACTGCTCGCCGTTGTCCTCGTCGCCGTGGTAGCCCTGGCCGATCTCGCTGCCCGTGTACAGGCGGCTCAGGACCTCGCGGACCTTCTCCTGCGTCTTGTACGGCTGCGAGGCCGCGTCGTACATGTACGTGACGTGGTGCGCGACCTGGTTGCTGTGGCCGTACTGCCCCATCCGTACGTCACGCGCCTCCGTCATCTCGTGGATGACGCCGCCGTACGAGCCGACGTACTCCGGGCCCGCCGTCTCGGGGGTGGAGAAGTACGTGTCCAGCTTCTTGGCCAGACCGTCCCGGCCGCCGTACAGGTTGGCGAGGCCCTTGCTGTCCTGCGGGGCGGTGAAGGCGTAGCCCCAGCCGTTGGTCTCCGTGTAGTCGTAGCCCCAGACCCGCGGGTCGTACTGGTCGGACGGCAGCCGCCAGTCACCCTTGGCGTCCTTGCCCTGGAAGAAGCCGGCCTTGTCGTCGAACAGCTCGACGTAGTTGCGTGCCCGGTTCATGAAGTACTCGGACTCGTCCTTGTAGCGCTGCTTGTGCGTCTTCTTGTAGAGCGCCTGGCCCATCTGGGCGATGCCGTAGTCGTTGACGTATCCCTCCATCGACCAGGACATGCCCTCGTGCGTGTCGGTGTTCGCGTAGCCGACGAACGGCGAGGTCTCCATGCCCTTGCGGCCGACACCCGAGGACGGCGGGACCACGGTGGCGTTCTTCAGGGCCGCGTCGTAGGCCGCCTCGGCGTCGAACTTCACGCCCTTGACGTACGCGTCGGCGAACGCGACGTCCGACGAGGTGCCGGTCATCAGGTCCGAGTAGCCGGGCGAGGACCAGCGGGAGATCCAGCCGCCGTCCTTGTACTGCTGGACGAAGCCGTCCACCATCTCGCCGGCCTTCTTCGGGGTGAGGAAGGAGTACGCCGGCCATGTCGTCCGATAGGTGTCCCAGAAGCCGTTGTTGACGTACACCTTGCCGTCGACGATCTTGGCGCCGGTGTGCGTCGGGGTGTCCGAGCCGACCTGCGGCGAGAACGGCGAGGCGTACTTGTCCTTGCCTCCGACCTTCTCGAATCCCGAGTTCGGGTAGAGGTAGAGGCGGTACATGCTGGAGTACAGCGTGGTCAGCTGGTCGGCGGACGCGCCCTCGACCTCGACCTTGCCCAGCAGGTCGTCCCAGGCGCCCTGGGCCTTGTCCTCGACCCGGTCGAAGGAGCGCGAGGCGGGGATCTCGGCAGCCAGGTTCTGCTTCGCCTGGTCGACGCTGATCAGCGAGGTGGCCAGGCGCAGATTGACCGTACGGTCCTTGCCCGCGTCGAAGCGCAGGTAGCCGGTCACATCGTCGCCACCGCCGCCGGACAGCTTGCCGCTTCCGGTGACGGGGGCGTCGAAGACGCCGTACACGAAGAGCCGGGTGGCGCCCGTGGATCCGCCGCTCTTCACGTCGGAGAACCCGGTGAAGGAGCTGGTCTTCGCGTCGAGCGTGAGTCCGCCGTCGTTGGAGACGTTGTCGAAGACCATGCTCGCGTCCTTGCCCGGATACGTGAACCGCATCCGTGCCGCGTGGTCGGTCGGCGTCATCTCGGCCTTGAGGCCGTTCTCGAACTTCACCCCGTAGTAGTGGGGCTTCGCCGTCTCGTTCTCGTGCTTGAACGGCAGCGCGCGTGCCTCGCGGGAGGCGTCCGGGGTGCCGGAGGCCGCCGACGGCATCATCTGGAAGGTCTGCCGGTCGCCCATCCAGGGGCTCGGCTCATGGCTGGCGCTGAAGGCCTGCAGGGTGGGCAGGTTGTCCTCGTTGTTGCCGTGCGCGTAGTCGTACAGCCAGCTGGTCGATCCGGCGTTGGTCACCGGGGTCCAGAAGTTGAATCCGTTGGGGACCGCGGTGGCGGGGAAGTTGTTCCCGCGCGAGAAGCTGCCGCTGGAGTTGGTGCCGCGGACGGTCGAGGCGTAGTCCGAGAGGTGCGCCTTGGGCTTCACCGGCGTCTTCGGCGCGATCTTGACGTCGTCGATCCAGCCCTGGAACTTCGACGGGCCCTTGGGGGAGTCGTACGCGACGAGGATCCGGTCGACGGTCTTGCCGGCCGCGACCGTACCGATCTGCGAGTCGACCTTGTTCCACTGGTTGACGTACAGCCGCTTGGCGTCGGCCTGGCCCTGCGGGGTCAGCAGACCGCCGTTGGAGTCGGTGGCGCGCAGGTCGCTCAGGTACGTGCCGTCCGTGAACGCCAGGTCCACCGCGACGTGCGTGGCCGGGTAGTTCAGATCCGTCTCACCCATCTGGGGGTAGACCAGGTAGGAGAGTTCAGTGTCCCGGGTGACCGCCGTGTTGACGTCGAAGACCTTGTTGTACGAGTACGCCCGGCCGTCCGCCTTGTGCGTACCGGCGTACCGCAGTGCCTTCTTTCCGGTGAATCCCGCGCCCGACTTGGCGGTGGGGGAGCCGGAGGGGCCGCGGTCCACCTGGCTGCGCATGTCGTCGGGGGCGGGTGCCGAGGTGTCCCCGTCGGAGAACTGGACGTCGGCGAGCTGGGTCGCGTCACTGGCGCCGTTGTTCTTCGTGATGTCCAGACGGAAGTGCTGGTAGGCCTTGTCCGTCTTGAAGTCGTACGACTTGGTCTGGAGGCGCTCGGAGAAGGTCTGGCCGGTCTGCGAGTCCAGGTCCGTCCAGGTCTTGCCGTCCTCCGAGCCCTGCAGGGTCCAGTCCTTGGGGTCCCGCTCGTCGTGGTCGTCGGCCGAAGTCAGCGCGTACGTCACGACCTTGACCGGCTCGGAGAGATCGAACTCGGCCCAGGCGGTGGACTCGAACGACAGCCACTTCGTACCGGATTCACCGTCGATGAGGTTTTCCTTCACCTCACCGCCGCTGGTGTTCTCGTCGCTTGCGCGGACATCTGTGACCTTGTCGGTGACATTGCCCGGAATTCCGGAGGAGAAGGCGCCATCGATGCCCGATGTCCGCTTCTTTCCGTCAGGGCCTTCTTCGACGGTATTGCGCCAGTCCGGCTGCTTCTCGTCCGCCTCGAAGGATGAACTGAATATCCGGTCGCCCGCAGGCTTATGACCCTTTTCTCCTGACCCGGCCGACTGAGCGGCGGCCGCGGTGGGGGCTGTCACGACCAGGACGAGTGAAGCCGCGATGAGCGCGGCCATACCGTTTTGTCTCTTGCGAGAACCGTGTCGGGGCTGCATGCCGAGCCATTCCTCCCGAGGAAGTGCACTTGGACAACGTTGTCAGAACCGTGCGCAGGATCTAGTAGGGAGCGAAGTGCCTGGTGGTGTCAAGGGTGTTGGATGGGAGGCCGCAGTCGAATCGACCGTATTGCGGAAATCGTTACATCCGGAGGAGGCCGTGCGGTGCCGAGGTATCCGCGAGGTCTCAACTCGGGAAAGACTGCCGCCCAAACCTGCATTCGATCTTGCTCAGTTGGCGACAAGTGGACTATACCTGTCGGCGTCTGCACAGGAGTTTTACGACTGTGTGGGAGGGGGACACGGGGGAGGCAGCTGGGAGCCATCGGGCGACCACTGTCCGGTCCCCGACGCCCCCCACTGCAATGGCTAGCCTGAAATCTGCACCACCCAAGCGCAACTGACCGCGGTGGCGGGGCCCTTCGCCTGAGGCGAATATCGATGGGCGACCGGTACAACACCGCCTGAGTCCTGGAGAAGGCGAGGACTTGAGCATGGCATCCACCTCCGCCCGCAAGAATGAGGGCCTTGGCCGTCGCGACGTGATCAAGCGGTCTGCCGCACTCGGTCTGATCACCGTCCCGACAATGAGCTTCCTGTCGGCGTGTGCGAGTAGCGACAGCAGCGACGACGACACGGTCAAGAAGGGCAAGACCAGCGCGAAGAACCCGCTGGGAGTCAATGACACGGCCGGTCTCGACGTGGTCATCTTCAACGGCGGCTTCGGCGAGCAGTACGCCATCGACGCCGAGAAGGAGTACACGAAGGCGTTCCCCAAGGCCAAGGTCAAGCACTCCGCGACGCAGAAGATCCAGTCGCAGCTGCAGCCGCGCTTCAACGGTGGCACCCCGCCGGACCTGATCGACAACTCGGGCGCCGAGCAGATGGACATGGGTGTCCTCGTCGGCAAGAAGCAGCTGCTCGACCTGACGCCGCTGATGGACGCCCCGTCCTTCGACGACCCGGCCAAGAAGGTCCGCGACACCCTGCGCCCGGGCGTCCTGGAAATGGGTCAGTTCGACGGCGACCCGGTCTGGATCATGTACTACGCGTACACCGTGTACGGCGTCTGGTACTCGCAGACCGCGCTCGAAGGTCTGGACGCCGAGTACCCGGAGAACTGGGACGACATGCTCGCCCTGTGCGCGAAGGCGAAGAAGAAGGGCATCGCCGGCTGGACGTACGCCGGTAAGTACCCCTACTACCTTCCGTTCTCGCTCTACCCGTTCATCGCCAAGATCGGTGGCCGGGAGGTTCTCGACAAGATCGACAACCTGGAGCCGAACGCCTGGAAGGACCCGGCCGTCAAGGCGGCGTTCGAGGCGTACTACGAGCTGCAGCAGAAGGGGTACATCCTCAAGGGCACCGCGGGCCTGACCCACATCCAGTCGCAGACCGAATGGACCAAGGGCAAGGCGCTCTTCATCCCGAACGGTTCGTGGGTGGAGAACGAGGCGGCGCCGACCACGCCCAAGGACTTCAAGATGATGGTCGCGGCGCCGTCCAGCCTGGACTCGTCCGACAAGCTGCCCTTCGGCACCCTCTGGGCGTCCGGCGGCGAGCCGTTCATCATCCCGGCCAAGGCGAAGAACCCCGAGGGCGGCATGGAGCAGCTGCGCATCATGCTCTCCGAGGCGTCATCGAAGAACTTCACCAAGCAGGTCAAGTCGCTGAGCGCCTTCAACGGCGGCACCGACGGACTGACCCTGTCCACGGCCATGCAGTCCGGCGTCGACGTGCTGGAGAAGGCCGGCGACAACGTGGTGAACCCGCGTCTGCAGGACTGGTACGTGAAGCTCCAGAAGGAGCAGATCGGTGCCGGCCTCGGCGAGATGATGGCCGGGCGTCTGACGCCTGCCGAAGCCATCAAGAAGATCCAGGGCTACGCGGACGCAGCGGCCAAGGACCAGTCCATCAAGCACTACAAGCACCAGTGAGTAACCGTCACCAGCGGCGGCACCCGCGGAAAGATCGGGGTCGGTAAACGATGCAGCACGGCAAGTACCGCTTCATTGTGGGGTTCTTGGTAGTCCCACTGGTGTTGTACGCGGTCTTCGTCATCTGGCCGTTCATCCAGGCCATCTACTATTCGTTCACGGACTGGACCGGTCTGAGCCCCGACTTCAAGATGGTCGGCTTCGACAACTACACCAGGATGCTGAAGGACGACATCTTCTGGAAGTCCTTGCAGCACAGCCTGCTGCTTGTGCTGCTGCTGCCGCTGGTGACGCTGGGCCTCGCGCTCTTCTTCGCCTTCATGCTCAATGTCGGAGGCCGGCGGCGCAAGAACGCCGCGGTCTCCGGCGTGCGGGGTTCGGGTTTCTACAAGATCGCCTACTTCTTCCCGCAGGTGCTGTCGATCGTCATTGTCGCCCTGCTGTTCCAGTTCGCGTTCAACCCGCGCAGTGGAATGCTGAATTCGGCGCTCAAGGGGGTCGGCCTCGGTTCCATTCAGCCGGACTGGCTGGGCGACCCGAGCCTGGCGCTCATCTGCGTCATGTCGGTGCTGATCTGGTCGACGGTCGGATTCTTCGTCGTCCTCTTCTCCGCCGGAATGGCGTCCATTCCGAAGGACTTCTACGAGGCGGCGCTCCTTGACGGGGCCAGCCGCGTCACGACGTTCTTCCGGATCACCCTGCCGCTGCTCTGGGACACGGTGCAGTCGGGCTGGGTCTACATGGGCATCCTGGCGCTCGGGGTCGAGGCGTTCACCGCAGTACAGGTCATGACCGTGGGCCCCGGCGGCCCCGACTACTCGACCACCGTCCTGCCGCTGTACGTCTACCAGACGGCCTTCCGTGACGGTCAGGCCGGATACGCGACGACGATCGGTGTCGGACTGCTCATCATCACCATGGTGTTCGCCGCCATCGTGATGCGACTGGGCCGGCGCGAGCGGCTGGAGTTCTGATGCCACGCTCCCCGGGGCGCGGTGCCCGGACCCCCAGCAGGCAAGACAGCCCGGCCGCGGCGGCCGGCTCGACAGTAGTACGAGGTGAGCACACGTGAAGGCCACTGACACCCCTCCCGTGGATACGGTGAAGGAACCGGCCCCCGTGTCCGAGGCGCCCGCACCGGCCGGCAAGGCGAAGAGCAGCGAGGGCAAGGTCCTCAACGTCTTCTCGCACGGCGTGCTGGTCATCTGGGCGATCCTGGTGGTCATGCCGCTGCTCTGGGCGATCATGGCCTCGTTCAAGACGGATGACTCGATCCTGTCGACGCCGTGGGCGCTGCCGGACAAGCTTCACTTCGAGAACTGGTCGCGCGCCTGGAGTCAGGCGCACATGAGCGATTACTTCTTGAACACCATCCTGGTGGTGGGCGGTTCACTCATCGGTACCCTGCTGCTCGGCTCGATGGCGGCGTACGTGCTGGCGCGGTTCGACTTCCCCGGCAACCGTTTCGTGTACTACCTCTTCATCGGCGGGATGAGCTTCCCGATCATCCTGGCGCTGGTCCCGCTGTTCTTCGTCATGAACAACATGGGCCTGCTGAACACGCGGCACGGACTGATCATGGTCTATATCGCGTACTCGCTGCCGTTCACCGTCTTCTTCCTCACCTCGTTCTTCCGCTCGTTGCCGAGTTCGGTGGCCGAGGCCGCGATGCTCGACGGTGCCTCGCACACCCGGACGTTCTTCCAGGTGATGCTGCCGATGGCGAAGCCCGGCCTGATCAGCGTCGGTATCTTCAACTTCCTCGGGCAGTGGAACCAGTACCTGCTGCCAACGGTGCTGAACACCGATCCGAAGTACCGGGTGCTCTCGCAGGGTCTGGTCGAACTGGCCA
This sequence comes from Streptomyces sp. NPDC058221, assembly GCF_042882365.1. NCBI lineage: Bacteria > Bacillati > Actinomycetota > Actinomycetes > Kitasatosporales > Streptomycetaceae > Streptomyces > Streptomyces sp. NPDC058221. The sequence goes on from NZ_JBHVWF010000048.1 coordinate 40,787, forward strand.
ACGGGCAGGGCTACAAGGGCGACTGGTCCGGTCTCTTCGCCGGCCTGGTGATGGCGATGCTGCCGGTCCTCGCGGCCTACATCATCTTCCAGCGCCAGGTGGTGGCGGGCCTCACCGCAGGAGCGGTGAAGTAACTCCTCGAACGCTCGCACCGAATGACCGAACCGCCCGTCGGCGTCCGCGCCGACGGGCGGTTCGTCTGTTTACGGGGGAGTTTGCAGGGGCCGTCGTGCGAGGGTCCGGTGCTCATCCGAGGCTTCGACTGCTCAAGGTCTTGACGGGGAGTACCCCAAAACGCTCAGCTTAGGGTTCACATGTTGGAGAATATGGCAGGAGTGAGTGAGTCGATGGAGACTCCGGGGTCGCAGACATCTCTGCATCGCGCCAACCTTGAGCGGGTAGTGCGCGCCGTACGCATGGCGGGTTCGCTCACCCAGGCGGAGATCGCCAGGAGCACGGGCCTCTCCGCGGCCACCGTCTCCAATATCGTTCGCGAACTGAAAGAGGGCGGCACGGTCGAGGTGACCCCCACCTCGGCGGGCGGCCGCCGCGCCCGCAGCGTCTCGCTCAGCGGCGACGCGGGCATCGTCATCGGCGTCGACTTCGGGCATACGCACCTACGGGTGGCGGTCGGCAACCTGGCCCACCAGGTGCTCGCCGAGGAGTCCGAGCCGCTGGACGTGGACGCCTCGTCGGCCGAGGGCTTCGGACGGGCGGAACAGCTGGTCAACCGGCTGATCGAGACGACCGGGATCAGTCCCGGCAAGGTGATCGGGGTCGGCCTCGGTGTACCCGGCCCGATCGACGTCGAGTCCGGCACGCTGGGCTCCACGTCGATCCTGCCGGGCTGGACGGGCATCAACCCCAGGGAAGAGCTGGCCGGGCGCCTCGGAGTGCCGGTGTACGTCGACAACGACGCCAACCTCGGGGCACTGGGCGAGCTGGTCTGGGGGAGCGGCCGGGGGGTCAGGGACCTCGCGTACATCAAGGTCGCCAGCGGTGTCGGCGCGGGGCTGGTCATCGACGGGCACATCTACCGCGGCCCCGGCGGCACGGCCGGCGAGATCGGCCACATCACCCTCGACGAGTCCGGTCCGGTCTGCCGCTGCGGCAACCGGGGATGCCTGGAGACGTTCACCGCCGCGCGGTACGTGCTGCCCCTGCTCCAGCCCAGCCACGGGGCCGATCTCACCATGGAGCGGGTGGTCCAGCTGGCCCGTGAGGGCGATCCGGGCTGCCGACGGGTGATCGGCGACGTCGGGCGGCACATCGGCAGCGGGGTGGCCAACCTCTGCAATCTGCTCAACCCGAGCCGGGTGGTGCTCGGCGGTTCGCTCGCGGAGGCCGGCGAACTGGTCCTCGGACCGATCCGCGACTCGGTCGCGCGCTACTCCATCCCCAGCGCCGCACGGCAGCTCTCGGTGCTCCCCGGAGCCCTCGGGGGCCGGGCCGAAGTGCTGGGCGCACTCGCTCTCGTGCTGAGCGAGATGGGGGATTCAACCCTTTTGGAGAGCACGCTCCCCGCAGCCACTCCTGCCTTCACTTAGATAACGAATGGCACCGTTGTCATCTCGTTAAGGATTTACTCCTTGACGCTGGCGCTGCGGCCGAGTTGACTTCTGGCCACCTCGGCCGCAACGCTGCGGCCTCGTCAGGGAGGCACACCCGCAATGAACGCAATGACGCGACGCATCGTCATAGGCACGGCCGCAGTTTCCATGGCCGTCTCCCTCGCAGCCTGTGGCAAGGCCGGCGACGATAAGGACAGCGGCAGCGGTGGTGACAGCAAGACCATCGGTCTGCTGCTGCCGGAGAACAAGACCACGCGTTACGAGACCTTCGACCGCCCCATGATCGAGGCGAAGATCAAGGCGCTCTGCTCGGACTGCGACGTCAAGTACAACAACGCCGCACAGGACACCGAGACGCAGAAGAAGCAGTTCGACGCGCTCGTCACGCAGGGCGTCAAGGTCATCATCCTGGACACCGTGGACTACAAGGCCGCGAAGTCCTGGGTCCAGCAGGCCGACAAGAAGGGCGTCAAGGTCGTCGCGTACGACCGTCTCGCCGAGGGCCCGATCTCCGCGTACATCTCGTACGACAACGAGAAGATCGGCCGCCTCCAGGGCGAGGCCCTGGTCAAGGCGCTGGGCGACAAGGCCAAGGACAGCAATGTCGTCATGATCAACGGCGCGCCGACCGACCCGAACGCCCCCTTCTTCAAGAAGGGCGCGCACAGCGTCCTGGACACCCAGGTCAAGAAGGTCGTCTACGAGCAGGACATCCCGGACTGGTCGCCGGACGAGGCGAACAAGAAGATGGGTGCCGCCATCGACTCGCTCGGCAAGAGCGGGATCCAGGGCGTCTACTCCGCCAACGACGGCATGGCCGGCGGTGTCATCACCGCCCTCAAGAAGCAGGGCCTCAAGGTCCCGGTCGGTGGCCAGGACTCCGAGATCGCCGGTCTGCAGCGCATCCTCGCGGGCGAGCAGTCCTTCACGATCTACAAGCAGATCAAGCCGCAGGCCGAGGTCACCGCAGAGATCGCGGTCAAGCTGCTCAAGGGCGAGAAGATCGACTCGCTGACCAACACCAAGGTCGACAGCCTGTCGGGCGACTTCAAGGGCACCCCGTCGCGGCTGTACGACGCCACGGTCGTGACGAAGGACAACGTCGGCTCCACGCTGATCGCGGACAAGGTCTACAAGGCCTCCGAGATCTGCACCGCCGAGTTCAAGAAGGCGTGCGAAGCCGCCGGTATCAAGTAACACCGGCGGGCGCCCGCAAGGGCCCTCCAGACAGTCCGGCACCCGCCCCGTCAACGCCCCGCAAAGCGGGGGCGGGGCCGGACTCCTCCCACTGGTTCCGGTCGTCGGACTGCCGCCGCCCCAGGCCCCCCGGCCGCAAGGCGACGACGGTGGTCCGACGGCCCGAGCCGGCACCCCCTGTGCAATGCAGCACCATCCCCGCCGGTCAGGCGGCGAAGGAGATGATTCACGTGTCCGCTACGCCCGTGCTGGCGTTGCGCGGAATCTCCAAGCGGTTCGGCGCCGTTCAGGCGCTCACCGATGTGAACCTGGAGATTCACCCCGGCGAAGTGGTTGCCCTGGTCGGCGACAACGGCGCCGGCAAGTCAACCCTTGTCAAGACCATCTCGGGTGTTCACCCGATCGACGAAGGCGCCATCGAGTGGGAGGGCGGGACGGTCCGGATCAACCGGCCGAACGACGCCCAGGACCTCGGAATCGCCACCGTCTACCAGGACTTGGCCCTCTGCGACAACCTCGATGTCGTCGCCAACCTCTTCCTCGGCAACGAGCTGCGCAGCGCCTCCGTCCTCGACGAGATCGCGATGGAGAAGCGCGCCAAGGAACTCCTGGACACCCTGTCCATCCGGATACCCAGCGTCCGCATCCCGGTCGCCTCGCTCTCCGGTGGCCAGCGCCAGGTCGTCGCCATCGCCCGTGCCCTGATCGGCGACCCCAAGGTCGTCATCCTGGACGAGCCGACCGCCGCCCTGGGCGTCGAGCAGACCGCCCAGGTCCTCGACCTCGTGGAGCGGCTGCGCGAGCGCGGCCACGGCGTCATCCTCATCAGCCACAACATGGCCGACGTGAACGCCGTCGCGGACAGGGTCGCGGTGCTCCGTCTCGGCCGCAACAACGGCGTCTTCGACGTCGCGTCCACGTCCCACGAAGAGGTCATCGCCGCGATCACCGGCGCCACGGACAATGCCGTCACGCGCCGTCAGGCACGCACAGTCACGAAGGAGGACGCGAAGTGAGCGACCTCGCCAAGACCCCCGGGTCTTCCGCCGAGAAGACCGAGAAGGCCGAGCAGAGCGCCACGGTGCCGGCCCAGGCGACCGAGCCGTCGGCGGCGCCCGCCCCCGCGGTGGACCCACGCCTCCTCGTCCGCGAGGAGGGCTTCAAGGGCTACTGGTCGGAGTTCACCCGCAAGGTGCGCGGCGGTGAGCTCGGCTCGCTGCCCGTCTTCGTCGGTGTGATCGTCATCGCGATCGTCTTCCAGCTCCAGAACAGCAACTTCCTCTCCGCCAGCTCCGTCGCCAACATCGCTGTCTACAGCTCCGGCCTCGGCATCATGGCGGTCGGCATCGTCTTCGTGCTGCTGCTCGGTGAGATCGACCTCTCGGTCGGTTCGGTCGCCGGTGTCGGCGCCGCCGTCTGGGCCGTGATCAACGTCAACCACGGCTGGCCCGAGTGGGTGGCGATCCTCGCCGCGGTCCTCTCCGGAACGGCGCTCGGTGCCCTGCACGGCTTCTTCTTCGCCAAGATCGGGGTGCCGGCCTTCGTCGTCACCCTGGCCGGCTTCCTCGGCTGGAGCGGTCTGCAGGACTGGATGATGGGCGGCGAGGGCTCGATCAACACGCCTTCCGGCAGTGTCGTCGAGAACCTCACCAACTACTTCTTCGAGGACAAGGGCGTCGGCTACGGTCTCGCCCTCGTCGCCGTGGTGGCCTACGCCGCCTCGCTCCTGATCGACAGCAAGCGCCGCAAGGCGGCGCTGCTCCCGGCCCGCCCGATCGCCGAGATCGTGCTGCGTACCGGCGTCGTCGCCGTCCTGTGCTTCGTCGTCGCGTACATCCTGAACGAGCCCGCGGGCGCCCGCGGACTGCCGCTGGCCCTGGTGCTCTTCCTCGCCGTCCTGGTGATCGCGGACTTCGTGGCCCGCCGCACGACCTTCGGCCGTCAGGTCTTCGCGGTCGGCGGCAACCCCGAGGCCGCGCGCCGCGCCGGTATCAGCGTCGACCGGATCCGGATCATCGTGTTCGCGCTCTCCGGCACGCTGGGCGCCTTCGGCGGACTCTTCATCGCCAGCCTCTCCGGCGGCGCCACCAAGAGCGTCGGCGCCGGCAACACCCTGATGCTGGTCATCGCGGCCGCCGTCATCGGTGGCACCAGCCTCTTCGGTGGCCGGGGCAAGGTCTGGTCCGCGCTCCTCGGCATGATCGTCATCCAGTCGATCCAGCAGGGTCTGAACATGATCGGCATGGCCAACGCCGTGCAGTTCATGATCACCGGTGCGGTTCTCCTCGCCGCCGTGGTCATCGACTCGGTCTCCCGCCGTACGCAGAAGACCGCAGGCCGCGCGTAGATCACCGGGCCCGGCGGGGCCCGGTACCCACGCAGAGCCGGACAGTGCCCGGCGCCCTTCACGGGGCGCCGGGCACTGTCGTGTTCCGGGGCGATCGGGGAGCTGGCTGACAATAGTGTGTGGCACACAGTATCGTGTCATGTGTGGGCACCGAAGAACTGATCCTCAGCCAGGCCCAGGAGCTACGCCGCGGCACGGTCGTCCTGGCCTGCCTGGCGCTCCTCGAAGAGCCGCAGTACGGCTACGCGCTCCTGGAAACGCTCGGCGACGCGGGGATCGCCGTGGACGGCAACACGCTCTACCCGCTGCTGCGCCGCCTGGAGAAGCAGGGGCTGCTCGTCAGCGAGTGGAACACCGGCCAGTCCAGGCCGCGGAAGTTCTATTCGATCAGCCCCGAGGGCGCCCGGGTCCGCGCCGGTCTGCTGCGCGAGTGGCAGACCCTGGACGCCTCGATATCGCGACTGACCAGGGGGGACCGATGAGTATGTTGGATGCGTCCGGCACCGGGGAGCTGGCCGACCGCTACGTGGCGGAGGTCGTGCGGCACATCCCGGCAGGCCGGCGCGGTGACGTGGCCGACGAGCTGCGCGGCACCATCGCCGACACCGTCGAGGCCCGGGGCCCGGCCGGCGCGGATGCCGCCGAACGCGAGGTACTCACCGAGATGGGCGATCCGGTCCGGCTCGCCGCCCTGTACGCGGACCGGCCGCTCGTACTGATCGGGCCGGAGCTCTACCCGGCGTACGTACGGCTCCTCAGGATCCTGCTGATCACCGTGCTGCCGGTCGTCACCGCCATGAGCGCGGCGCTCGACGTGCTGGACGGGAAGGGGGCCGCAGCGGTGATCGGCGGGGCCGCCGGCACGGTGCTCTCCCTCGGCGCCCAGATGATCGCGTGGCTCACCGTGGTGTTCGCCCTGGTCGAGCGCTCCGGCACGCGGTCCGCCGCGCCCGGCACGGCCTGGAAGCCCGACGACCTGCCCGAGCGCAGCGCGCCGAAGAGGCGCGACGCGGCGCTGTACGCCGGGGTGGCGTGGCACTCGCTGCTGCTTGCCCTGATCGTCTGGCAGCACACCGCGCAGCCGTACCGGACCGACGACGGCACACACCTCGAGGTGCTCGACCCCGGACTGTGGTCGGGCTGGATCTGGCCGGTCCTGGCCGGCCTCGCCGGTCTCGTGGCACTCGACGTGATCCGGGCGGTGCGGGGCCCGACGCGGTTGCTCGCGGTGTGGAACATCGCCGCCCGGGCGGCGTTCACGCTGCCGCTGGCCTGGATCCTGTACCGGCAGGAGTTCTTCGACCCGGCCGTCCTGTCCGACGCCAACGGCGACTGGCAGACCCCGGACGCCTTCTACACCGTGGTGGTCCTGCTGATCCTGCTGGGCGGTGCGCGCGACGTGGTGAGGCGGCTGCGCGAGACGCGGGCCTGACCCCCGCGGCGTCGGTTCCGGTCACCGCGCCCGGCCGGAACGCGCCGGTGGATCCGGGCGCATCCCGAACGGTTCCGGCCGGGAACGGTGGGACAGCACACGTCCGCCCGATGTCCGTGGCGGCGAACGGAACATTAGACTCATCGGATCGGCATGCTCGACCAGCACAATCGCAAGGAGGCACGGTGACACAGCCGCGCGAAGCGCGTCATGCACGGGCGGTGGTGGGCGACGGATGGGATCTGCTGACCCGCATCGGCGGACCGCGTGACCTGGACCGGCTCACCCCCGAGCAGCTGGAGCAGCTCGCCGAAGAGATCCGGACCTTCCTCGTCGACGCCGTCTCCAAGACCGGTGGACACCTCGGACCCAACCTGGGCGTGGTCGAGCTGACCATCGCCCTGCACCGGGTCTTCGAGTCCCCGAAGGACAAGGTCCTCTTCGACACCGGCCATCAGAGCTATGTGCACAAGCTCCTCACCGGCCGCCAGGACTTCTCGAAGCTCAAGAGCAAGGGTGGCCTCTCCGGTTACCCCTCGCGTGCCGAGTCCGAGCACGACGTCATCGAGAACTCGCACGCCTCCACGGTGCTCGGCTGGGCCGACGGCCTCGCCAAGGCCAACGAGGTGCTGGACCGGCCCGACCACGTCGTCGCGGTCATCGGCGACGGAGCACTCACCGGCGGCATGGCCTGGGAGGCGCTGAACAACATCGCCGCCGCCAAGGACCGGCCGCTCGTCATCGTCGTCAACGACAACGAGCGCTCCTACGCGCCGACGATCGGCGGCCTGGCCAACCACCTCGCCACGCTCCGCACCACCGACGGCTACGAACGCTTCCTGGCCCGCGGCAAGGACCTCCTGGAGCGCACCCCCGTCGTCGGCAGGCCGCTGTACGAGACGCTGCACGGGGCCAAGAAGGGCCTCAAGGACTTCATCGCCCCTCAAGGCATGTTCGAGGACCTCGGGCTGAAGTACGTCGGACCGATCGACGGACACGACCTGGAGGCGCTGGAGTCCGCGCTCCAGCGCGCCAAGCGCTTCGGCGGCCCCGTCATCGTCCACTGCATCACCGAGAAGGGCCGCGGCTACACCCCGGCGCTGCTCGACGAGGCCGACCGCTTCCACGCCGTCGGCAAGATCCACCCCGACACCGGACTGCCCGTCGCCACCTCCGGTCTCGACTGGACGTCCGTCTTCGGCGAGGAGATGGTCAAGCTCGGCCGGGAGCGCGAGGACATCGTCGCGATCACCGCGGCCATGCTCCAGCCGGTCGGTCTGACCAAGTTCGAGAAGGCCTTCCCGGACCGGATCTACGACGTCGGCATCGCCGAGCAGCACGGCGCGGTCTCCGCGGCGGGGCTGGCGACCGGCGGCCTGCACCCCGTGTTCGCGGTGTACGCCACCTTCCTCAACCGCGCCTTCGACCAGGTCCTGATGGACGTCGCCCTGCACAGGTGCGGAGTGACCTTCGTCCTGGACCGGGCCGGGGTCACCGGCACGGACGGCGCCTCGCACAACGGCATGTGGGACATGTCGATCCTGCAGTGCGTGCCGACCCTCCGGATCGCAGCCCCGCGCGACGCCGACCAGGTCCGCGCCCAGCTGCGCGAGGCCGTCGAGGTCGACGACGCACCGACGGTCGTCCGCTTCTCCAAGGGCGCGGTCGGCCCGTCGGTCAAGGCCGTCGGCACGGCAGGCGGCATGGACGTGCTCCGCGAGCCCGGCACGTCCCGGCCCGATGTCCTGCTCGTCTCCATCGGCGCGCTGGCCCCGATGTGCCTGGAGATCGCGGATCTGCTGGACGCCCAGGGCATCTCGACCACGGTCGTCGACCCGCGCTGGGTCAAGCCCGTCGACGAGGCCATGGCCCCGCTCGCCTCGCAGCACCGCGTCGTCGTCACCGTCGAGGACAACAGCCGGGCCGGCGGCGTCGGCTCAGCCGTCGCCCAGGCGCTGCGGGACGCCGACGTCGACGTCCCGCTGCGCGACTTCGGCATCCCGCCGGTCTTCCTCGACCACGCCTCCCGCAAGGAGGTCATGGCCGAGATCGGGCTGACCGCACCGGACATCGCCCGCCAGGTCACCGGTCTGGTCGCCAAGCTCGACGGCCGCTACGGGACGGACACGGAGAGCCGCTCCGTGGTGGAGCCCGTCCGCGACTGACCCGTCGCACCGCACCCCGATTGGGCCGGTCGCCCACCCTGTACGGGTGGTCCGACCGGCCCATTCGCGTGAAACCCCGCCCTGCGGGGCGTGCCGCGGGCAGACAGGTCCGAATCATGGCGTGCACGACGAGTGCGTGGAGGTACGCCGGTGAGCACGCAGCAGGACCTGCCCCCCAGCCGGGACGGGCTGTTCCGCACCAAGACGATCGAACAGTCCATCCGCGACACCGAGGAGCCGGAGCACGCGCTCAAGAAGTCCCTCTCCGCCCTGGACCTGACGGTGTTCGGGGTGGGTGTCATCATCGGCACCGGGATCTTCGTCCTCACCGGCAAGGTGGCCAAGGAGACCGCGGGCCCGGCCACCGCGATCGCCTTCGTGGTCGCGGGCGTCGTCTGTGCCCTGGCCGCGCTCTGCTACGCGGAATTCGCCTCCACCGTCCCGGTGGCCGGCTCGGCCTACACCTTCTCGTACGCCTCGCTCGGTGAACTGGTCGCCTGGATCATCGGCTGGGACCTGGTGCTGGAGTTCGCACTGGGGACCGCGGTGGTGGCGGTCGGCTGGTCCGGCTACGTCCGCTCGTTGCTGGACAACATCGGCTGGTCACTGCCGAACGCGCTCTCCGGTACCGATGCGACGAAAGGATTCGGCTTCGACATCCTCGCGTTCGTCCTGGTCCTGATCCTCACCGTCATCCTGGTGCTGGGCATGAAGCTCTCCGCCCGGGTCACCACCGTGGTGGTGGCCATCAAGGTGGCCGTGGTGCTGATCGTGATCATCGCGGGCCTCTTCTTCATCGACACCGCGAACTACTCGCCGTTCATCCCCGAGGCCCAGCCGCAGTCCTCCGGATCGGGCCTGCAGGCACCGCTCGTCCAGCTGATCTTCGGGTACGCCCCCACCAACTTCGGCGTGATGGGCATCTTCACCGCCGCCTCCGTCGTCTTCTTCGCCTTCATCGGCTTCGACGTGGTGGCCACCGCCGCGGAGGAGACCAAGGTCCCGCAGCGCGACATGCCGCGCGGCATCATGGCCTCGCTCATCATCTGCACCACGCTCTACGTCGCCGTATCGATCGTCGTCACCGGCATGGAGCACTACACCGAGCTCTCGGTCAGCGCCCCGCTCGCCGACGCCTTCAAGGCCGTCGGGCACCCCTTCTACGCCGGTGTCATCAGCTTCGGCGCCGCCGTCGGCCTCACTGTGGTCTGCATGATCCTGCTGCTCGGCCAGACCCGGGTGTTCTTCGCGATGAGTCGCGACGGACTTCTCCCGCGGTTCTTCTCCAAGACGCACCCGCGCTTCCACACCCCGTACCGCCCGACCATCCTGCTCGGCGTGATCATCGCGATCGTCGCCGGTTTCACCAGCATCGATGAGCTTGCGACCCTGGTGAACATCGGCACGCTCTTCGCCTTCGTGGTCGTCGCCCTGGGCGTCATCGTCCTGCGCCGCACCCGTCCCGGGCTGCACCGCGCCTTCCGCACCCCGTGGGTGCCGCTGATCCCGATCCTGTCGGTGGCCGCGTCGGTCTGGCTGATGCTCAACCTTCCGGCGGAGACCTGGCTGCGGTTCGGCATCTGGATGGTCATCGGTGCGGTCCTCTACTTCGCCTACGGGCGCAAGCGCAGCCGGATGAACAAGACGGCCACCTGAGAGCGACCGCAGTCACTCCCGCGAAGGGGGTGACAGCGGCCGTACCGTACGGGGGCCCGCGCACACCGCCCCGTACACCTCGACCCGCTGCCGCAGCTCCCGGTCGGCGGTGACGACCAGGCACCGGCGTGGCGTGGCCCCTGCGGCCTCCGCGGCGACCAGCTCGACGATCCGGTCGTCACCGCTGACGGGAGCCGTGTCCACCCGCACCCCGGGAACGGGGTCGATGTCCCGGGCCCGGCCCTCGACGACGAGGACCAGTTCGACGGGGCCGGGGTACCCGGGCAGCCCGTCGTCGGCGTACGGAACCAGTGAGTCCCGCAGCCGCTCGGCGGCCCCACGCCGGTCCCGCCACCAGCCGTCGGGTACCGACCCGACCACGTTGGCCGCGTCGACGATCACCAGGGTGTCTCGGGTCAGCATGAAGGCAGAGTGTCACGGCCGGCTGCCGCGCTCGCGGCACCCGGCCCTGCTGCTGATCCGTCAGCCGCCGGTCGCGGGGGACTTCTTGGCGGACTCGGGGATGGCGGCGTCCTCGCGGAGCGCCTTCCAGAGGGTCTTGGCCTGCG
>NZ_JBHVWF010000049.1:0-51196 GCF_042882365.1 Streptomyces sp. NPDC058221
CGCGACGTCACACCGACATCCGGTGTCATCCACGTCAACACCCGCCACGCCTCCGGCTTCGTGATCATCGGCAACCACCTCGCCCAGCACGACGAGCTCTCCCTCGTCGCCATCGGGCTCGCCGTGCACATCCAGTCGCTGCCCGCCGGGGCGAAGGTCGGCATCAAGGTCCTCACCGACCGCTTCCCGGAGAGCGAAGCCCGTATCGCCGCCGCTTTACGCGAGTTGGAGGAGAAGGGCTACCTGCACCGCAGCCGCGTACGCCTCCCCGAGGGCCGCGTGGTCACCCGCACCGTCTCGTACAACCAGCCGGGCAGCATCGACACCTCGACGATCCCCGCGCCACAACCCCGGCCCACCACCCCGCCGCAAGCGGCACCACCCGAGCCGCGGCCCGCGCAGGCGCCTCCGCTCCTGGCCCCGGAACCCGTACAGCCGCCCGCCCCGGCCGCTGCTCCTGTCCCTGCCCCGGTGCCGGCCCCCACTGCTCCCACCACCCCCACCACAACGCTGCCCCCACCACTCCCCCAGCCGCACAACACACCCGCCGACGGCCTGCACCGCACGGCTGCCGCCCTCCTGGCCGACCTCCGCCGCCATGCACCCGAACTCACCCTCTCCGAGGGCGACATCCGCACCCTCACCCCCGGCGTCGCCACCTGGCTCGAACGCGACGCCCACCCCGACACCATCCGCCACGCCCTCACAGCAGACCTCCCGGTCCCCCTGAAACACCCGGCAAAACTGCTCCGCCACCGGATCACCACCCGCATCCCCGCCCCACTCCCCGGCACCACAGACCTCACCGCACCGCGCCGCAAGACCGTCGTCATCCCCCTCCAGAACTGCGAAACCTGCGAACGCGCCTTCCGCGCAACGGAACCAGGACACTGCCGCGACTGCCGAACCGAACACCCGGACCTGCACACAACAGCGGCCTGACGGCGCCCGACAGGGACCGGCCGCTCCCACCCCCAACCCCGAAACGGCACCTGCATGGTCAGCTCACCGCACGAGGCGATGCACCGCATCTTCCAGGAGTACCCGGGCCTCTTCTCCCGCGTCTCCGAAGTCCTCGGCATCGACATCCCACCACCCACCTCGGCCACCCTCCTGCCCACAGACCTCACCGAAAACAGCCCCGTCGAACGCCGAGTCGACACCCTCCTGCGCATCGAAACGCAGGACGACGGCCCCTTCCTCCTCGCCATCGAAGCCCAAGGCAAGAAGGACCTGCGCAAATCGACCAGCTGGCCCTACTACGTCACCTACCTGCACAACAAATACGGCGGCCTGCCCGTCCTGCTCCTGATCGTCTGCCAGGACCACACCACCGCAGAATGGGCCGCCACCCCCATCACCATCGGCGTCCCCCGATGGCAGACCCTCACCCTCAACCCCATCGTCGCGGGACCCCACAACATGCCCGTCATCACAAACGTCGCCGAGGCCCGTAAAGACCTCGCCCTCGCCACCCTCGCCGCCATCACACACGCCGACAATCCGGACGTCGGTGCCATACTGAAAACGCTCTCCGCCGCGCTGCGCGAGGCGCCGGACAACATCACCGAACCCATCGCCGAACTCACCGCACAGGGCCTGGGCAACCGCCCGGCCGCACAACAATGGAGGAACCTGGTGGCCGTGGATACCTCTTTCTACACATCCTTCATGTCCGAAGAGATCCGAGACGAAGGCCGAGACGAAGGCCGAGTCGAAGGCCAGGCAAAGGGCATCCTCCTGGTCCTCGAAGCGCGTGGCGTCCCCCTCACCGACGAAGCCCGCAAGAGGATCGCCGACTGCAACGACTCCCAGCTCCTGGACCAGTGGATCCAACGCGCCGCCACCGCCACCTCCACCGACGAGGTCTTCGCAGACTGTCACTGAGCTCGTTATCCATCCTCTGAGCCGGTGGTCAGCTGAGGGTTTCGAGCCCGGCCAGGAGGTAGGCGACGTCCAGCCCCGTATTGAGGTCCTGCTCGAAGGTCTGGTTGTGCAGAGCCCAGGGCGATCATCTGTGCCGGATGAGCGCGATGGCGGTGATGGCTCCTGACCCGGCTCGGTCAAGGACTGTGCGACGACGAGGCCGGAGCGGTTGCAGCTGGAGTGGCAGCGCACGAGAACTGCGCGGCCGTTCAGTACTGAGCCTCCTCGGCCAAGTCGGCAATGAACTGCCCGCTGTCGCGGTTGTGCGGCGGGACGGTCAGCACGGCCGAGCAACGGGGCCGGAATTTTCGCATGGGTTCACGGGAGCGCTCACACCTGCGCGTAACCACCGTCCACGAAGAACTCGGCACCGTTGACAAAACTCGACGCGTCCGAGGCAAGGAACGTCGTCACGGCGGCGACCTCCTCGGGTTCGGCGAGCCGGCCAAGCGGGACCTCGCCTTCGGCCTGCTTGAGAACCTCGGGCGGGACCAACTCAAGCAGACCAGGGGTGCGCGTACCGCCCGGGGACACGACGTTGACCCGGAAGCCATGCGTGCGCGAGCTGAGGGCCCACCCGCGGGCGAGGTTGCGGATTGCGGCCTTCGATGCTCCGTAGACCTCGAGTCCCTGGTCGGGCCGTGTCGCGGCGGTCGAACCCGTGAGGATCACCGAAGCGTTGGCGCTGAGCAGCGGCAGCGCTTGTTGCAGGGTGAAGATCGTTCCCTTGACGTTGGTGGCGAACAGCGAGTCGATGAGTTCCTCCGTCACTTCGCCGAACGGAGCCGCGGTGCCGATGCCGGCGTTGGCGACCAGCACGTCGATGCGACCGGCCCGGTCGCGCACGGTGCCGTAGAACGCATCGAGGTCCGAGGGCACCGAAACATCACACACCACGCCCGTGACGGCGGGTCCGAGCTCGGCGGCCGCGGCATCGAGCGCGTCCTTGCGGCGACCGGTGATGAACACCGTGGCGCCCTCGTCGCGGAATGCGCGTGCGGTCGCGAATCCGATGCCGGAGCTACCCCCGGTGACCACGGCGACCTTGCCCATGAGTGACTTGCTCATTCTTTTCACCTCGTTGATTGGCCCTTCCCAGCAGTCGCAACACTAATTGTTACGACACCTTGTTGCAACCTTCACTGTTACGACTGAGCTGTCGTAACATAAAGCGTTGCTGCCGAGAGGAGGGGTTCATGAGCGCCAACAGCAGGTTGACCATTGCCGCCCACGCGCTGGCCTGGATCGGCCTCTACCAGCGCCAGGGCCACGAGGTCGCCACCTCGGAGCAGATCGCCTCCAGCGCGAACACCAACCCCGTGGTGATCAGACGACTGCTCGGCGAGCTGCGCAGGGCCGGGCTCGTGGAATCCCGGCGGGGGGTGGGCGCGGGCTGGTCGCTGGCGCGCGAGCTGGGGTCGATGACCCTGCTCGACGTGTACGAGGCAGTGGAACCCGGCCCCCTGTTCGCGATGCACCGCACCACCCCCGATCAGGGATGCGTGGTGGGTCACGGCATCCAGCCGGCGATGCAGGGCATCTACGAGGGCATCGAGGAGACCTTGAAGCACGAGCTGGCCCGCGTCACGCTCGAGAACGTACTCCGGGACGTTCTCGCGGAACCTCGCTAGCCACCCCATTGCGCACCGACATGTCGCTATGGGTCCAGTGGACCCTCCGGCCCCGGGTACGGAGACCGCAAACCATGTGGTGATGGGGCTCCTGAATATCCCCCCACGCCACGGGGTGACCAGACCTGCTCACCGAGATTCCCCACCCGGCTCCGGCCTGCGGTGGGACGTCACCGGGGGCCATCCGAGGATTCCCATACCTGTAGGTCATCGAAGTACCCGAGCTCACACAGCGCGCCCGAGGAAGGTGGCACGGCCAGACCCACCACCTCCCGCTCAGCACAAACCTGCATGGACGCGGAGCGGTGAGGCCCCCAGCGTGTGTCCAGCGCCAGCACCACGGCCCAGCGCTCGGCCTCCGTCTCCTCGTACGCCGCGTCCAGGCTCTCGCCGTCGTCCTCGGCTGCGTAGAAGTCCTCGCTGACCTTCGATGCGATCACGGCGAAGTCCTCGCCGGATGCCGAGCGGCCAGGTCCGCGCACCCCGGCCGGGGAGGGGCGTACGGACTACCCGCAACGCCTCGGTCAATTCGGGGTGCGCATCCACGGCTTCCTTGAACTTCAGTGGATTCTTCACCACTTGGGCCGAGCCCCGGGTACAGGGACGGGCTTCAACGCCCCTGCCTCGGCCAGCGTCCGCTACGCGGCCGATACCAAATCGGTTGAGCGTCCGAAGTCCACGACAAGCCCTCCCTTCGCGGTTTCGATCCGGCGCGGGGCCAGGCCCGCCGGGACCAGGGCAGCGCGATTCTCCGAGAGGAACACCGCCCACCCGCAGCGTGGATGGGAATTGCCAAGCCCGTAGGCGACGGGTGGGACTCCAGCCGTCAGACGTTCCTAAAAGCCAGAAACGGATATGGCAGCTACCTCGTGAAAGGCGACAGCCGGACTCTCACGGACTCCGGAAGGGACAAGTTCGTAGCCGAAGCGACTCGCCAGGTCGAGGCCTCCGGCGGACATGCCGTCGAACGGCACTTCTCCGACCCCAACGTGGCCAAGGCCGCCCGCAAGGCGTTCGGGGCGGAACGTCTGCCTATTACGGTCCCCCACACCACATTGAAGCCGGCGGGCCCCAGAAAGCCCGTGTCGTTCGACTAGCGTGGACGGCCCGCGGCGTCAAGAATCGAGAACACGGAGGCGTGAGATGCGACGCGTCATTCGGGGCGCCTGGGGCCCCCGAGAGGAATCGACCGAGGCTCTGGCCGGACGGTGGAAGCTGACCCTGAACCGGCTTGCCGAGCTTCTGCCGGCCGCCGGTTCAGGCTCCGGCGCCGGGGACATGTGGACGTGGAAGCACGTCCGGCCGTCCGGCCCCGCCGCGGACTTGCGACCTGACGAGGACACGTTGCGCTCCGCCCTGCAGGAGGCTGAAGCAGCCAACGACTGGTCGGACCGAACGGGCGTCGGAATCCCGCTCGTCATCGCAGGCGAACCCGGGTGGAAAGTCAGCATGAGCGGCAGGGCGGGGGGCCTCCCGGAGTTCCTTCTCCAGACGATGACGATCGCCGTCGAGTCGCCGGAAGGTGTGGACGTTCCGGACGTCGAACTCCTCACCCTCGTCGCTGAGCTGTGGGAGCCCGACTTCGGTGACGTGAGCAACGACGACGTTCTCGACGCCCTGGAAGACGATGCCGGCTTCGCTCCCGACGAACCTTCCGTCGGCTGGGTCGGCTATCTCTCCCCCGCACGCGCCGCCCTGCTTCCCGACAGCTTCACGGCCACCCGCAAAGTACTGCCCGGCGGAGGCATCCTGCTCAACATCGCGGCGCCCGGCAACACCGACGACGTACTCCGAGCCAATGAGCAACTACGCGAGGCAGGCGCACTCCAGCCCCTCCCCCACCCCATGGAAAGGGCCACGCTGTGAGCATGACCGCCCGCGGAGGCGAGACGTTCGAGATCGCTCGCGCTGTCTCCGACATCGACGAGCTCCTCACCCGCCCCCTGCCGAAGACAGGGCCGACGGGCGAGGACAGGTTGCCTGTCACTGAGGAATGGACCCTGATCAAAGGCGAGGGGCTCCTGATCGCCCCGCTCTGGGAGAGCGACAGCTTCACAGGTCTCTACGAGTCCGCATTTGAAGAAGCCTCAGAGGCAGGCGAGGGCAACCTGACTGCCCTGGTTGCCGAGTTGGACCGTCGATGGGGGCCGCACCACGAGGCATGCATGCGAGTGCCGATGAACCGAAAGATCACGGGCGAGCCCATGCCGCTGCTGTTCCAGACTCTGTGCGACGCGGACCTCGAGGGTGACCTGTCGCTATGGGGCCCAGTGGGCCCTCCGGCCCCGGGTACGGAGACCGCAGACCGGTGGGTCGCGGTCTCCGTCAACCAATGCGACGGCGACGCCCCGATGATCCTGACGGTCGCCATCACCGACCAGCCGATCACCGAGCTGGACGACTAGGCGACAACGGCCGCCGGCCTCCCCACTTCACCATCGCACGATCAGTCCTGTACGCCTCATGAGCAACCATTGAACAGAACGCGGGGAGCGCACCTCAAGGCGCACCTGCCTCAACGAACACCCGCATCAACGAAGCTGAAAAGTCCAGACCTTGGTGCCACACTGCGGCGTCGACGGTCACATCAGGCGGGACCCACGGAGCAGCCAGTTCTTCTGGCGATTCGCCGGCGATGAACGGTAGGTCTGTCTGCTCCGATCCGACTGCGCCGGCGGAGTTATCACATCTGAACGAAGGACATATATGGCACGCCCTTACCACCCCGGACCGAAACAGTTCGTCTTCGTTGCCGGTGATGGCAACGACCAGCAGGTCTCCGTGGGCGACCCCCAGGAAGCCTATGTAGCGTTCTCCGCGTTCTTCCGGGATCGAGACTCTGACACCTACACCATCCAGGATGCACCGGCGGGCCAAAGCTTGGTGCTCATGCCTGGTCGAGGTGTGATCGCCCGGATCGAAACGGCGGACCGACCTCGGTCGGAATACCTCCAGGTCGGCAGAGCCAATCGCTACCTGCCGAGCGCGATGCTTTTCTTCGAGAACGGATATGCCGGGCTCAACCGCTTCGGCCAATGGCTCTCGGACCTCACCGACCTCGACGCGTCGCCGGAGACTCGCGGTGCCACCCGCGCCGCCGCGATCACGACCGAAGCCGCGGCAATCGAAGAAGTCGCCCGGATCTGGGGGGATTCGGGCATCGTGGACCCGGGCAACCAGTACTACGTCTTCTTCGACTCGTGTGATGTCGGCGATGACCGAGCTGAACGAGCCGAACTGCTCAAGTTGCTCGAATTCCTCGGTATCGAACGAGTCGACGCCCCGGCCGAGGCCGCCGAAGGCGAAGTCTGGGTGCGCACCGACACGCGTCTCGACGCCGAATTTGAACGGTGGTCATGAACAGCTGATCAAGGTTGTCCAGTACCGGAACGCGTGGGGCCGAGGTTCGATGTGCAGTCGTGTTCCGGTACAACGTCCGGGAAGGAGTAGAAGGTGGGGGCGGGGAAGTCGCGCTTCGTCCACATCCACCTCAGCACTGCCGGCAAGGATGAAGTACCCGTCTACGTAGGGCGTGGGACGGCGGGGCGGGACGAGTCGCACGGGACCGACGACCCCAACGCGGAACTCGGATCCATCATCGACAGTGGCGAGTACTCGGTGGAGGCGCTCGACTGCGGCGACTCAGCAACGGCGGTTGTCGTCGAGGGCGCTTTGATCTCCACCATGCGCGGGAGGTCCAGGGCAGACCTCAGGAACCGCCGGTTGGATCAGTTCAACTTCCCCCGCTCGGTGTCCCCGCAGCTCTGGCATCACGCAGGGGAGAGCCCGCGCTGGCCCCGTTGGAAGTCGCCCGACACGTGCAGGACCATGTGCTGTTCGTTCGGCTCGGCCCGAACATGCTGAACGGCCCGGACCGGGGAGTCATAGATCCGGGGAACCCGTCCTCGGCGGCGGTGGCCGACCGGCTGAGGCAGTGGTGGTTCATCGCCCCGCGGGTCGACCGAGACGCGAATTCCCGGAGGCGTCTGCCGGCCCCCGGGCTCGTCAGCCCGCCGCCGTCGCGATCACCTGGTCCAGGACTTCACGCGTGTAGCGCAGGTCCTCGATCGACCGGTCGATCCGACTACGCTCCGCCTCCAGCTGGTCGACCAGCCAGGGAGTCGCCGTCTCCGCCGGGCCCCCGTCGTGGTCCCGCATGCAGGGAAGCACACTCGCGATCTTGTCGCCGCTCAGCCCGGCGGCCAGCAATTGCTGAATGAGGATCACCCGGTCGACGGCTGCCTCCGGATACTCCCGGTGTCCGCCGGCCGTGCGGTCGGAGGCAAGGATGCACTTCTGCTCGTAGTAGCGCAGGGACCGCACGCTCACGCCCGTACGGTGGGACAGCTCGCCGATCTTCATTGGGTTTCCGGCCCCTCACTCGACTCACGGGTTGAACCTGACACCGGTGTCAGATCCTACGGTTCCCGCATGACGAACACAGCCGCTTCTCCGCTCCTCGCCCCCTACTCCTCCGGCAGACTCACGCTCCCCAACCGTCTCGTGATGGCCCCGATGACCCGGTTCCGCGCGCACGAGGACGGGACGCCGCTCCCGGTGGTCGCGGACTACTACGCGCAGCGCGCGGAAGCCGGACTCCTCGTCACGGAGGGCATCTGGCCACACCGCCGGGGACAGAGCGGCTGGCGGATCCCTGGGCTGGAGACCGAGACCCACATCGCCGGCTGGCGCGTGGTGACCGAGGCCGTACACGCACGCGGCGGGCGGATCTTCGCTCAGCTCATGCACGGAGGACGCCAGGGGCACCAGCGCTCACGGCTGCTCGGCGACGTCCCGGCCGGGCCGTCCGCTGTGCCGGTCCCAGGGCCCGTGCACGTCAAGGACGGCAAGGCCGAGGCGCCCATACCACGCGAGATGACGCAGGACGACATCCTGACCGCGATCGACGATCACGTGGCCGCCGCACGCAACGCCCTGTGGGCAGGCTTCGACGGCGTGGAGATCCACGGCGCCAACAGCTACCTCATCCACCAGTTCCTCGCGGACAACACCAACCTCCGCACAGACGCGTACGGACGCGACAGGACCCGGTTCGCCGTCGAACTGGTCACCGCGGTCGCCGAGGCCATCGGAGCGGACCGGCTCGGGCTCCGCCTCTCGCCCGGTAACCCACAATTCGGCATGACAGAGCGCTCCCCGGCCCCCGTGTACCGCGCACTGCTCAACGCCCTGGCCCCGCTTGACCTGGCCTACCTCCACCTCACCGACAACGACGACTACCCGGCCCTGGCAGATCTGCGACCGCGCTGGAACGGCACCCTCATCGCCAACGTCGGCGAGAACCACGCGCCCACCACCCAGCGCCAGGGAGAACAAGCACTCGCACAGGGCCACGCGGACCTGGTCTCCTTCGGGCGCGCGTTCCTCACTCACCCCGACCTGCCCGCGCGCATCGCTGCGAACGACCCGTTCGCCACACCGATGGACACGGAGCGCCTCTACACACACGGCGCACGGGGCTACACGGACTACCCGACGCTCGAAGACCAGCGCGCGAGGCAGCTCACCGCCGCAGCGACACAGTGAACGGCTCCACCAGACGTGCTGGGCAACGGTGCCTCAATGTCTCCGACTTCGGCCGGTGCTGCGCTGGCACCTGGCGGCACAGTGATCCAGACGAGACGTTCTGGGCGACAACGGCAGCCTGCCTCTCCACCTCCCAGACCGGGAAACGGGTCAATCGGTGGGATCGAATGCCCCGGCCGACCCGGCCACCACAGCGAAGAGCACGATCGGTTCCTCCTTGTCCATCTGGCCGACGCCGACCGCGACAGCACGCGCGCCCGATTCCCACACCTGTAGGTCGTCGAAGTACCCGAGCTCACACAGCGCGCACAAGGGCGGTGGCACGGCCAGACCCGCCGCCTCCCGCTCAGCAGAAATCTGCAAGGACTCGGTGCGGTGAGGCCCCCAGCGTGTGTCCAGCGCCAGCACCACAGCCCAGCGCTCGGTCTCCATCTCCTCGTACGCCGCGTCCAGGCTTTCGCCGTCGTCCTCGGCTGCGTAGAAGTCCTCGCTGACCTTCAATGCGACCACGGCGAAGTCCTCGCCGGATGCCGAGCGGCCAGGGTCCGCGCACCCCGGCCAGGGAGGGGCGTACGGACCTACCCGCAACGCCTCGATCAATTCGAGGTGCGCATCCACAACTTCCTTGAACTTCAGTGGATTCTTCACCACTTGGGCCGCGCCCCGGATACAGGTAGGGGCTTCAACGCTCCTGCCTCGGCCAGCGTCCGCTGCGCGGCCAATACCAAATCGGTTGAGCGTCCGAAGTCCAGGACAAGCCCTCCCTTCGCGGTTTCGATCCGGCGCGGGGCCAGGCCCGCCGGGACCAGGGCAGCGCGATTCTCCGAAAGGAACACCGCCCACCCGCAGCGTGGATGAGAATTGCGAAGCCCGTAGGCGGACTTGACCGCATTGAACAAGTCTCGGTCGTAGGTCAGCCCGGTATCGGCGTCCCAAACATCGGCGAGGGCAGCCAGCACTTCGGGCAACCTGTCCGCGAGCGGACCTGGCTGCCCGCCGGCAGCCGGGAACAGGTTGAGCACAGCAGTAAACGGCGTGTACTCGTCGGAGCCTCCTGCCCGCACTCGCGCACGTACGTAGCCACCACTGCGCCAGGAACCGACCGCAGCGGCCGTCCAGCCCAGGATGTCGGCATCCTCCTCCGGCCCCCCGGCTTCGACTGCGGCTGCAAATCCCTCGGCGTCCTTGGGGACGGGCGGACCTGCATCATCTCCGTCAACGTCCCAGCGCCATTCGACCTCCACACTGTCCGACAGCTTCCCCAATGCTCCGAGAGTCGCCAGCCAGCGTTCCGCCAGCCTTGGTGGCGACTCCGGCCGCGGACCCCAGGACGCTTTCACCACGACATCGCTCGACATCTGTGTCTCCAACTTCACGCTTCTCTGCCGTCTACTTCTTTACCTCAGTGTGCTTCACGATTGCGTCCACATCTGCATCATCGAATGCCTTCTGTGCCGCGGCAGCCACCTTCTTGTTGGAGAAGTTCCATTCCAGCGGCTTGCCCCCGGCCGCACGTTGCTGGCGCAGTGCCTGCTCCACGAACTTCTCGGCCTGCTTCGGTTCAAGAGTCCCGTCCGCGCGCACCTTCTTGCCATATCCGAACTTCGCTTCCTTGTAAGTCTGCGTGGCGGAGTCCCACCCGTCGAAGTCGACGTCACGGCCCGTCCTGGGGTCCTTAGCGGCGTACTCCTTGCCGCGCTTCACTCCGGACACCTGTTCCTGGTAGCGCATCCAGCGTTCCATGCCCGGCCAGTACGCGACCGACTTCTTCGCCTTCCACTTTCCGTCCCCGAGATCCTTGGAGCCCTTGCGCGGGTTCTTGAGGTCTCCGTACCAGGATGGCTTCTTCCACTTGGCAACCTTCTTGCGACTGGCCTCCTTCGCAACTCTCTTGGCTGCGTCAGCGTCCTTCTGCGCCTGCTTGGCTGCGTCGAGTTCCTCCTGGTCGACCCCGTCACACGCCTTCTCCGCGAAGAGGAGGACGGGGGTGCCATTAACACGGTAGGCCGCCCCGACACTGCCCGCCGCGTTCGTGCCGCCTGAGTAGACGGGCTTCCGTTGTCCGGCGCCCAGCGGCCCGGAGCCGATCACGCAGCCCTTGCCGGCCAGCTCATCGGCTGCGTCGTCGGCGTGCTTCTGTGCCTCGTTCGCCGCCTTCTTTGCGCCGTCGGCGTCCCCCTTCTCCGCAGCTTTCCGCGCCCGCTCGGTGGCCTTGCCTGCCTTCTGGGCTGCCTCACCGAGTTTGCCCAGCTTCCCCAGCTTGCCCAGCTTGCCCAGCTTTTGTCCGACCTTGGCCTCGCCGTAGCCGGGGATGAACAGGGATCCGATGTTCCAGACGACATTGGTGGCGGCGCGCGTCTTCTGGCCGTTGTTCCACTTGTCCTTGACGTCATCGCCGACGAACATGCCGTCGAGTGCCGTCACGCCGGTGCCCACGGAGGCGCCGCCCCAGTCGGTCAGGGCATCCCAGTAGTCGCCCTTCTTCCACTTGTCGCCGGCGCCGTCCGTCGCCTTCGACCACTGGTCACCCAACGAGCTGCCGTAGCCCTTGAGACCGTCCCAGGTGCCGGGAAGGTCCGTGACCGTATCCCAGATGCCAGTGAGGTCGCCCCCGATACCGTCGACAAACAACCCACCACCGACCTGCGAGACCTTGTCGCCCGCGCAGGAGAAGAATGCGCCGAAGCCCGAAAAGCAGCTCCCGTCGTCGCCCCCGTCGTCGGCTGCCTCCTCGTCATCCTCCCAGCCGGGCTCGTCCTCGGCCGCATCGTTCTTGTCCTCGTCGGACTCCACCTCAACGGCGGTCACCGAGTCTTCGTCAGTACCACTCGGGCCGGTGTTCCCGCCCGCACCGCCGGATTCGTCCCCACCTCCAGGCCAGCTGCCCCCAGCAGACCCGTTGGACCCGCCGGACGCATCGGACCCACCAGCCGAGAAGCCACCCCCGTCGCCGCCGGAACCGCCCGCACCGGCCGCGCCGCCCGAGTCACCAGCGCCCCCCGTGCCCCCGGCCGACGCACGTCCACCGCTGTCCGGGCCAGGTCGTCCCGCGACCCCGCCCGTGGCATCCCCGCCGACCTCGGCTGCCTTGTTGTCGGATCCGTCGGCTGGGCATGAGCTCCCGGTCAAGGAACAGAGGGCCGACTGAAGGCCGTTGGTTATCTGCCCGCCTACCCCACCCAGCACCAGCCCCAGAATGATCGCCGCGACCACAGCGATCAGACCGAGGTACTCCATCGCCGTCTGCCCGCGGTCCCGCCGCCATGTGTCCATCCACGGCTGGGAGAACGAGCGCTCCTTGCCGCGCTCCCAGTCCCGGGCATCCAGCCGAAACCATTCCCGGCTCTCCGGCCGAGTCAGGAACACCAGGATCACCAGGGGCAGGAACATCTGAGTAAGCCCGCGGAGTGATCCATCCCGGAGACTGGACAGGCCCCCCAGGAGCAACCACACCTGCACTGCGAGCAGGCCGCGCCACAGCCACACGCCGCCGCTCGACATCCTGCGCACCAGTACCCAGCCGGTGACTCCGGGCGCGGCACCATACAGTGCCAGGGCGAGGAGTGTGCCGTCGAGTACATCGGCCGCGGCCGCCGAGAGCAGCAGGCCAATGCCGCCGAACACCGTGACGGCAAATAGCACATGGATGAGGATGCGAGCCACCCTCAGGAGTTGCGGCATGTCGCGGCGCGCCGACGTTGGTGGCTGCCAAGTGCCGCCATGCTCGGGGACGGAACCTAAAGTGGACATGTCCGACCTCAACCTGTCACGCTCGGACGCAAGCGACGCACTGCCGTGCGACGCAGCACCACATCAGCTCTGGGCCAAGAACCCAACTTCAGTGCCACCGTGTGCGTGTTGGCGATGTCACGCCACATCGACGCAGTCGGGAACAGAACAGCCGACGAGGCGATCAGAAGCGGCGCGCCCTGGCCGGCCGCACTCGGCCTGACCGCGACGATGAGTGTCGAGACCGATCCCTGAACTGTCCGCGACAGCCCGGAGCTCATTGAACTCGGGTTCAGCCGCGGCCGAGCTTCGGATGCAGGCACGGGCTTCAGCATCCCCGCCTCGGCTGGACTTCCCAGCGGCTCCGACCATGGACCGCAGGACACCCTCGCCACAAATTCGCTCGCCATGCGCACCTTCCCGTCGTCAGGCAGTACGGCACCTGCCCACCCAGCCACCGACCCCACTCTCGGAATGAGATATTCGCACACGCAATGTCTCGTCGGCAATCGCCTCTTGTCGCCGCACTTCGCCCGCCGCGACACGCCCGCCCCAGTCGCAGCCGCCCAAGACAGTGGCTGCCACCGGTCAGCAGCGACCCGCACGCGGGCGCATGTCCCAAACTCCCTCTGCAGTGGGGTCGATCACTGAACACCGGAACCTCGGGACCAGGCCGACGAGAGCACTCCCTCGCCTGTGCCTGCGCGGAGCGAGCCCGCCCCATTGGCGCTCATGACGCACAGGGAAGCCCGCCACCGGAAGGGCGCTCACATTGGATTGCTATGGTAAAGAGCCACATGGCCCATGTCTGCACCAGGCGACATACTCGTGCACGAAAGCCCCGCCCCGCGCGGGGTGAGCGTTCCGTCTGCTGGGCCAGCCATCTGCCTCCCGGGCGCGCCGCGTCGGCGCCCTATGACCTGGCAGTTGCCGCCGAAGAGGTACATAGCGGTGGTGCTTCTCAACATCGCGCCACACGGTGACGTAGAGGTAGTGGTCCGCGGCCACCTGAAAATACGCGAGTCACGAGCACTCCAGCCCCTCCCTCGTCCGACGGAAGGTCCACTCCGCGAGCATGACCGCCCGAGGAGGCGAGACGTTCGAGATCGCCCACCCCTGCCGAAGACCGAGCTGACGAGCAAGGGCAGGTTGCCTGCACTGAGGAATGGACCCTGATCACGGGCGAGGGCTTTCCGATCGCCCCATCCTGGGAGCCCGACAGCATCATGGGTCTCCGCGACTCCGCATCGAAGACGCCGCGAAGGCCGGTTAGGGCCAACTGTCCACCCCAGTAGTCGAGTTGGACCCATTCCCGAGCGGCCGCCGGGATGGCCGCGCCGATCAACCGGAAGAGCGACGACGAGCCCATGCCGCTGCCGTTGCAGACACTGCACGACGGAGACTTCCTCGGCGGTGCGGCCGCGTGGGGGCATGGACCCGTCGGGGTCGGAATACGGAGACGGGAAGCGGTGGTTCGCGGTATCCGCAACCAATGCGACGGTCATGCCCCGGTGATCCTTTGCCATCACCGAGCTAGACAATTGACAGGCAACGGCCGCCGACCTCTCCACTTCACCATCGCAGGATGGGCCGCATGCAGTATGTGGACCGCCTTTGAGTAGAACGTGATGAGGGGATCCAATGGCACGCCCACGTCAACGCGGCAAAGCCGCCCAGGACTTGGTTCCCCGCTGCGGCTCCGTCGCCTCGCACATCCCCCACTGGCCTCCCCAGTCCTCCACCACAGCCGCCAGCAACCAGAGCGCCCGTCGGCGCCGTGCCTCGCAGAGGGCGGTGAGGTCGGGCTCGGCGTGGTGCGGGTGCTCGTGCTGGTCCCAGACCAGGAGACGGACCGCTTCGTCTCGGTGCCGCAGGGATACATAGAGCTCCCTGCCGGGGCTCATGCGGGCGGTAACCGAGACGAGTTCGGTCACCGCGTACGTCACCGGCCAGACGTACGGGGCAAGCCCGTGCGCCTCCAGCGCCGCGGCGGTCGCAGTACGGGCGATGCATGCGCTACGGATGTCGCCGGGGAGGGTGAAGCTCAGGGAGAGCTCCGGCCTCGTGCGGCCCCTCGGACGGAGGTAGGGCTGCGTTCCCCTCCGGGGCGTGGTATGCGGCGGATACAGGTACGGATCCGGCGCGCGCGTCTCGGCGGCGACCGGGCAGAGCACGGTGAGCGGAGATGAGTTCATGGCTGACTCCCCTGATAAGGGTGGCGAGTTGGCGGTATCTCTCTTCCTCATGGGTGCGCACGAGTGGCTTCGCTTGACGGACGAGCAGTGGCCTGTCTCCCTGGCGCGGGACCGCCCCTCCCAGGGAAGGAGGATGCGGGCAGGACCGCGCGATGCACTTCTTGCTCGGCGCTGCGTGAGCGGTGCGTTACCTAACGTAGCGCATGGAGGGTAAATTAACCCCCGCCCCTTGGTGATTGAACCCTTTCGTGGTCGAGCAGTGCACTCACGCGGCAGACTGCCGTTGATCGCCTGCGGAAAGGAACGGCATGGCAGCCAGGACGTCTCCTACCGAACGTCAGAAACGGCTCGGTTCCGAGCTCCGGAGGATGCGCACATCGGCCGGCGTCTCGGCCGAGTCTGCGGCCGTCCTGCTCGGCACGGACCGGGGAAAGATCTCGAATATCGAGGCTGGTGCCCGGCCCATCAGTGCGGATCGGTTGCACGCACTGGCCCTGAACTGCGGGTGTACGAACGACGCGTACCTCAAGGGGCTCGTCGAGATGGCCCGCCCCGGCGGCCGCGGCTGGTGGGAGAAGTATCGAGGCGCACTGCCGCCAGGCCTGCTCGACATCTCCGAACTGGAGGAGCACGCACTCGGCATGCGAGCCGCGTATTCGATGCATATCCCGGGCCTTCTCCAAACCTCGGACCACGCCCTTACTCTCTTCCGAGTGGTGATTCCCCAGCTTCCGGAGCGCGAGATCGCGCTCCGGCTTGCCCATCGCGTGGAACGCCAAGAGGTTCTGGACAGGGATGCGTCACCGCCGTACACCGGCATCGTCCACGAGGCCGCGCTCCGCATGCAGTTCGGTGGGCGGAGCGTTGCTCGTGCCCAGCTCGAACACTTGCTGAAGCGGTCGGAACAGGCCAACGTAACGCTTCTGGTCGTCCCCTTCGATGCGGGAGCATTCCCCGGAGCCGGGCAGACAGTCCTGTACGCCGAGGGGCCGGTGCCGCAGCTCGACACCGTGCAGATCGACAACTCGCACGGACCGCACTTTGTGCACTCGGATGTGCAGTTGGCGAAGTACCGGGCCCACCTGGACTGGATGGAAGGAATCGCGCTCCCGCCAGGCAAATCGCAGGACTTCATCCACAACATCGCACGCCAACTCTGAGGAGATGACCGGTGCCGGACGTCATATGGGAAGAGTCATTCTGTGGCGAAGGGAACTCCTGCTATCGGATCGGAACCGATGACCAGGGCAACAGCTACATCGCCGTCGCCGGTTCCGAGGAACGCTTCCTCACCGACAGCCGCGAGTCGCTCCAGCAGATGATCCGCGACATCAAAGCCGGCAAGGCCGACCACCTGCTGTAGGAAGTCGACCTCAGCCGAACCGATCGACGGCAGGGCCTCGTTCCTTCCGTGCCGCGCGGGGCCCTCGTGATGTCAGGCGGCAGACTTCACATGGCGGACCAGCCACATCAGCAGGGCGTCCAGGTCGGCGGCGGCCGAGAGCACTCGGTCGACCGCCTCGGGGGTGTGCAGCCACTCCTCGTAGCCGAGGGGACGGGCCGCGATCAGAGAACGGTGGCGCAGCAGGTCCGTACGGGAGTGGTCTGTCGGATAGCCACGCGGAGGGCGTTTCATCACGTCCCCCGAAATGTCGTAGCCCTTCTTCCGCACCTCCTCAACGATGGCGGACAGTTCACGGCCGCTCCCCTCGGAGGCCACCGCTTTGCGGAACGCGTCCACCTGGCCGGGATCGGGGTACCACCAGGCGCCCTGGATCCGCAGGCCGTCCAGGGAGAACCGGAGACCGATCTCGATCTTGCGGCCGAGCCGGATCACCGCGCTCTGGTGCTGCCACCACCAGGAGTCGGTGCGGTAGTGCCAGACGGAGAAGTCCTCGTACCGGGGGTCGGTGTCCGCGACCTCGTTGAGCAGGGCGATCATCGGCTGCCGGACCAGGCGTTCGCGGTCCGCGCGGTAGCGCTCGCGGGTCGCGTGGGTCGGTTCGCCCTGGAGCTGCCACAACACGTCCATGGCCTGCTCCGGCCAGCCGGTGAACTGTCCGCGCATGCGCGCAGGATAGCTCACCCATGATCCACGCGTGGAGAGGGTTCTGGCTTCCGAGGGTGGTGCAGATCCGGGCCAATTGTCGGCTCAGCCCGGCCGGCATCGCCCGGCGGAGCCCTGATGTGTTGATGGCAGCGCGCAACTCGTTTTGGCACGAGGCGGTCCAGCGCCCTGAGCAGGACCTGTCGTCTGTTCACCCGGTCAGGCGTGGAGGCATGGGGGTCAGCGCGTCTGCCGACGCCAGACCGAGGGGCTGACTCCGCGGGCGCGCTTGAACGCCACGCTGAAGGCGAACGCGTCCTCGTACCCGACCTCGCGGGCCACAGCTGCGACGGTTGCGTCCGTATCGCGGAGTGAGTCCGCCGCCAGGATCATCCTCCACCCGGTGAGGTAGGTGAGCGGTGGCTCGCCGACCAGGCTGGTGAAGCGTGCGGCGAAGGCAGCGCGCGACATCCCGACGCCTGCCGCCAGTTCGGCGACCGTCCACCGGCGGGCGGGCTCCTCGTGCAGGTGACGCAACGCGTCGCCGATGGCGGGAGCGGTCAGCGCCCGGTACCAGGAGGGGGGCGCTGTCTGCGTATTGGCGCACCATGCCCGCAGCGCCAGCACTAGTACGAGGTCCAGTAGCTGGTGCAGGACGGCGTCCTGGCCGGGTTCGTCGCGGGCGACTTCGGCGGCGAGCATGTCCAGCGCCGCACGAGTGCGGGGTCCGGCGGGCACGACCGACAGCGGCGGGAGCATGTCCAGCAGGCGGTCGCCCACGTCGCCGCGGAATTCGTACGCGCCCCGGAGCATGGTGGTGGCGCCGGGCAGGCCGTCGCCGTAGGTGCGGGGGGCCAGACTGTGATGGGTACGTGCCTCCTCTGCCCCTCCTCCGAGGACGTGCTTCTTTCCCTCATGGACCACAGCCTGAGGTGGGGTGCTCGGGTGGTCCGCGATCGTGTACCGGCCGGTCTTGGTGATGAGGGCGATGTCGCCCGAGGTCAGGAGAGCCGGAGGGGCGTCTGAGTCGTGGAGCCGGACCGATGCGTGGCCGCCGAGCGTGGCCACGACCGTGAGCGGAGGAGCGTCCGCAAAGGTCAAGGACCAGGGCGGGCGGTGGATCAGTTGTCTGATCAGAGCGTGCCTGGCACGGGCCCGGTGCAGCACGTCACTCAGAACGTCCATACCGACGACGCTAGACGCTCACAAAGGTATCTGCGACGTTCTCCCATGGATCGTCTTCCATTTCCGGAGTTCCCTGGAGGCATGGAAACGATCCTTGTTCTCGGTGGCACCGGCAAGACCGGTCGCCGCATCGTCCGGCGCCTGAAGGCCGCCGACCGGCCGGTCCGCACGGCGTCCCGCTCCAACGGCGATACCGTCTTCGACCTCGACGACCCGACGACCTGGGCACAGGCGCTCGACGGCGTTGCCGCCGTCTACCTCATGGAGCCGAATCTGCGCACGGATGTCGACCACCAGGCACGCATGCCGAGACTCGTGGCCGAGGCAGTCGCCGCAGGCGTGCATCGACTGGTACTGCTGTCGGCCCACGGCATCGGTGATGCCGACGAAAGTCACCCCCTCAAAATCGCCGAACAGGCCGTGCGCAGCTGCGGCGTCGACTGGACCATCCTGCGACCGGACTGGTTCTCGCAGAACTTCAGCGAATCCTCCTGGCTGCCGGGGGTCCTTGACGGAGCCCTGTCCCTGCCCACCGGTGACGGGCGCACGCCGTTCGTCGACGCGGAGGACATCGCCGAGGTCGCCGCGGCGTCGCTGACCGAAGACCGGCACAGCGGCCAGATCTACCAGCTGACCGGTCCGCGGGCGATCAGCTTCGGTGAGGCGGCCGCCCTCATCAGCGAGGCCACCGGGCGCACGGTCCGTCACATTGACATCGCCCCGGAGGCCTTCGTCGAGCACTGGGCCGCTGTCGGCGTCCCGGCCGATGTCGCGCGCCTGCTCAGTGACCTCCTCGTGGCTGTTCGCGACGGCCGGGGCTCTGCGGTCTCCGACGGCGTGGAACGAGCCCTCGGCCACCCGGCCCGGCGGTTCGAGGACTACGTCACGGAGACCGCCGCCGCGGGGCACTGGAACTGACGCAGCCCACCTATGGCTGGCGGTCACCCCCGCCGGCACCGGCCGCGGGTACGCCAGGCGGTCGGTGTCAGGACTGGAGCTTGGAGCTTGGCCGTCCTGTCGCAGCTCAGGCGGCGGTTGGCGTGACGCTGACTTGCATGGGTGTCGGATGTTCTGGGACTGCCGGCCGGTGACGAACTCAAACGGTCCGGCTTTCACGGCAGGCCCCATGGCGCCAGTTGGCCCGTCCGTTATCAATGACGTCCGGGAGGGTGTCACTTCTTCAGCAACAGACTTCTGCCCACGTTGCATGGTGCCACGGGCCCCCTCCGTCCCTGGGACGGAGGCGGAGGGGGCGGGTGCGAGAGCCCTGGAGCAGGTCTTGGCCAATGTCCTGAGCGGTTGTCGCCGGTGCGAAGCGCAGCGAGCCGGAATGCATGCTCAGAGGTCCCGGCTACCACTGCCGTCCGGGCGAGTCGTCGTTCCGTCCTTACGCCCTCAGGCCTGGCCCGTCTCCGGTGCGGGGGTGGAAAACCTGTACCCGGTGAAGTCGGTGACGTGAACGTATCCGATGCGCTGATAGAGCGCATTGCTGGTGGGGTTGGTCGGGTCAGCGAACAGGACGACGTCCGTCGCGCCGGCGGCCAGCGCGGCTCTGCTCACCTCCACCGTCACGGCACCCGCGTAACCCCGGCCACGGAGATGGGCCGGGGTGTAGACGGGGTCCACCCGGACCAGGCCGCCGACTATCGCCGTCGAGCCCGCCATGGCTACGGGCACACCCCCCGAGGTCTCCCAGAAGGTGAAGTCCTTGTCCGCGAAACGCGTGCCTGCCCACGAACCGGCGTCGATAGCGGCGATGGAGACGCTCTCTGTGGTATCGACGCAGAACTCCCGACACCACCGCACGACGTGCTCCTGCTCCTCCTCGTCCACGCGCCGGCCCCGGCCCTGCGGCTGCGGCTCCAGAGCGGTGAGTGTGCCGAGTCGGTAGAGGCGCGCTCGCCAGAACGGAACCGTCGCTGCGCCCGTGTGCTGCTGCCACGCCTCGGCAAAAGCAAGGGCAGTGTCGTGGTCCGCAATGACGCTGGAAAAGTAGTGGCCGATGCCCGCCAGGTGCCTGGCGAGGGTGCCGGCCTGCGCGACAGAGAGCGGGGTGAGGGTCAGACGACCGTTGGGAACGCGATAGAAGATAGCGCGGATACCACCTCCTGCCTCCAACCGACCGAAGACGGTGGCTCGGCTACCATCCACCCTTGCGCCGCGGGTCCGCAGCTTCTCGATGTCCGTCAACGGCGTGTTGTGCAGGGCCGGGCGCGAGCGCAGGAAGCCTCCTGAACGGGCCAGGAAGTCATCAATGTCTTCGGTCAGTTGCCAGTCATCCAGACGCATGCTTCATCATCACTGACGTGCTCATCGGGGCAATGTCAGAGCCGTGCTGGAGGATCACTCCATGCTGATTGCAACCAATGCGGCTGGGCGAGTGACGAAGACGCCCTCGAAGCCGGCAATAGGCAGAATGCTGGCGAACCTCCATCGTGGGAACGCACATCTGATCCTGGAGAACGTGGGGGAGGAAAACGAGGACAGCTGGTACATCCAGGTGCTGCTGCGCGACGACAACACGTACCAACTCGAGTTCCGGGACGGCGTAGCGGCCGAGCACTACCAGACGCGGACCATCTCCCAGGAGAGGGTCCTGACCGCCTTGCTCGGCTGGGCTGCCGGCGAGACGGACTGGAGACGCGACTTCATGTGGAACAACGTCGGCTCGGAACTCGCGGACTGAGCGATTGCCCCTCGATACGTAGTGGCAGTGCTCGTTGCCGCGTCCGAACCATGCTGGAAGATGGGGGCGTGCTGCCCTACGTCTATCGCGTCACCAAGTACGACCCCGCCGACCGTGATGAACACGGCCGCTACACCGGCGCCGAGGACACGGTCAGCGACCACGGCCGGGTCGAGGGCGCCTACCTTCAAGCAATCGAGGCGTTCGCCGCGGACACCGGCATCGAGCGCCTGGCGGTGCGCGAGCCGCAGCTCCCGTTGCCGTTCGTGAACTTCGGGCTGGAGCCACCGATGGACGGCTTCGGGCTGGACGGTGTCTTCCCGGCCGGGCCGGACGGTTTCCACGATGGTGCGGAGGTCTCGGTCGGCACCGCGATGGATCTTGTACGGGTCATGCTGCGCGACGGTGGCGCCTGGTGCCGGCTGGAAGTGGAGGACACCTTCTCGGTGCACGTGGGCTGGGACCAGTACATGTACATCGGCAGCAGTCGGCCCTGCGAAACCGCGGTGGCCCGGACCCGCGCGCTCGGGTTGTTCCCAGAGCGGATCGATGCCTCGCCGTACGACTTCGAAGCCGAGGACGAAGGCCCCCAGCGGCCGGCCGACGACGAATTCTGGGCTCAGGTGCGCTGGTCGATGGCGGGGGCCAACGCCAGGGTCCTGGAAGAGCAGTCCGCCTACAACTCCGGGCGATGGCACCGGCTCACCCCCGACAACATCGACACGATCCGCGCCGGACTCGCTCCCCGAGCCCGGCTGGCCATCTGGCCGGACCTGTCCTGCGACATCGACGCGGTGCTCGCCACGCTCCCCGCCGACGGCCACGTCGAGTGTGTCTGGCAGGGCACAGACGGGCGGATGCACAGCGCCACCGCCGACGAAGACGAGTTCCCGGAGCTGACCGCCCGTCTCTCCAGCGCTTCCGCCGCGATGATCCTGTCCAGGTACGCCGACGACCGCGTCCCGCTGCTCGCCGCCGTCATGCCCGACAGCGACGGAGTGGTACGAGCCCGCTGGGAGATCGACGCCACCCCGAGCACCCGGACATGGGCCTTCCTCAAGACCCTTCACCGAGGTGAGATCGTCACCGGCCGGGTGACCCTGATCGCCGACTTCTTGGTCACTTTCGTGGACATCGGCGGCTTCGAAGCAATGATCAATATCCCCGAGCTGTCATGGCGCCCCTTCGACCATCCCTCCGACGTCGTTACCGTCGGCCAGGAGATCAGCGCCCAAATTCTCGATGTGGACCCGATCCGCGAACGTGTGTCGCTGTCGCTCAGGGCCCTGCAGAAAGATCCGATGCCACTGCTCGCCGGGCAGGTGGGCCAGACCGTCGTCGGCCGCGTCACCGAGCTCGTGCCGTTCGGCGTGTTCGTACGCATTGAAGAGAAGGAGAACGGCTTCGAGGGGATGGTGCACAACACCGAACTGGGCGACGGACACGCAGACCGTGCGCAGTCGGTCGTCCAAGTCGGCGACGCACTCCCCGTGAAGATCCTGGGCATCGACACGGCCCGGCGCCGCATCACCCTCTCGCACCGGCAAGCGCTCCTACCCGGCCAGGACGAACCCGACGCCTGATACGCACGTACCCCCGCAGCCGGACCGCGCAGAGCATCGGCATCCGCTGATTCCCACGTTCCTGTCCCGGCGCCGCGCACACGGCAGGCTCGGCCGGAACGAGATCATGACGCCGACGGTTACCGTCCGAATCATCGGAGTCGAGCGGAGTCGAGCGACGTGGCCGCGGTCAGACGCTCAACGAACGCCTGGAAGTCCACAGCCAGTGGGAGCTCCGTGCCGTCGTCCACGTCGAACCACGTCACGGAAGGCTCTCCGCGCTTCCCGCACAACCGATAGTCGAGAGTGATCCAGCAGTGGCCATCACCCGACAACAGGACCAGAGGCGACGGAAGACCCCACTCCTCGACCAGATAGGCAGTGTCCAGCAAGGACGACTGACCACCGTGACGGCCGATGCCCATCATGTCGTCGAGGGGAACGTGGTCCTCGCTCCACGACGTCGGCACATCGGTCGGGAACGCGTTCCACGACTCTGCCACCGCACCGCCGTTCCGGACCCGCAGGATCTCCAGCAGCGAAGCAGGCAGACGGACACCGAGCCGACGCTCGGCGCCCTGAACAACCGCGTCGGTCAACGGCGGCTGCACCCCGTACCGGCCCTCGCCCCAGAACGTCGCCTTGACCACATCGAATCGCGCCACGAACGCATCCTACGAACCCCGCCCAAGGCTTGGGGAGTTGTCGCGCACGCCCGATCCTCCACAGCCGTGCCATCTCGACGGCAGACACTCACGGTCACAGCAGCGATTCCCATCCCGCACCCCCCGGTTCGCAGGCGTTCGCCTGCGAAACCACGGTGCCAGCGATCACTGCCGAAGTGGCCCGGACCGAAGTCCGGGCCACCCAAAGGCGCGGTGCCTCAGGAGGAACTGCCGCGCGGGAAGGAGACCTCCACGCGGCGGTTCTTCTTGCGGCCCTCTTCCGTGCTGTTGTCGGCGATCGGGTACTGCTCGCCGTAGCCGCGGATCTCGAAGGTGACGGTCGAGCCGAGCTCCTTGGACAGCACCTTGTTCACCGACTCGGCACGCTGCTTGGACAGCACGTCGCCGTGCTCCGAGGAGCCGAGGTCGTCGGTGAACCCGAAGACCCTGACCTTCGTGGCCTTCTGCTTCGTGACCTCGTCCGCGATGGCCGAGATACGGGAGTTGGCCGCACTGCTCAGCTTCGCGCTGTCCTTGCCGAAAAGCACCTCGGCCTGGAGGGCGAACTTGACGGTGGAGTTGGTGTCCTCGCGCCGCTCCTCGCCGCCCATGTCCTCTACCACGGACTTGATGTTGAGGACCTTCGCCGGCGCGAGGGTGCCGCCCTCGGGCATCTTCAGGTCCGGGTCGTTGGCATCCACCTTGACGGGCGGGTCCGCCGACTCCTCGGTCCCAGGAGGCGTGCTCGGGGATTCATCCGCCGCCGCGAAGCCGGCCGTGGCCAGGTTCGCTCCGGCCAGAATGACGGCCGCGGTGACGGCCGTCAGCGTCAGTCGGGAAAGGGAACGGTTCCGGTGAGTCTCTGTCATGTCGGCACTCACCCGGAGATCTTGATCGCGACAGAGTCGAAGGTCGGGATCGACAGGTTGACCTGGCTGGTGCCCTCAGGCGGAGCCGGGAACTGCATGAAGACAGGGATGGACTTGCCGGCCTCGATCTTCGAGATCCCGGTCGAGCAGAGGCAACGGCCCTCGGTGTCACGCAGCACGTAGTAGCGCTTCTTGCCCTGCTGATCCACGAGGGTTCCGCCGCTGACCGCGTCACCGCTGCCGAGCAGAATCTCCTTCTCATTGCCGCGCCACGAGGGCACCCCGTAGAAGTTCTCGGAACCGGTGTTCTTCATCTGACCGGTCACGGTGACGAATCCACCGTTGTCGCGGACCACCGAGGTGACGGTGTACTCCATCGAGTCCGCGCCCTTGAGGACGGCGAGCTTCGCGTTGGGGTCCGTCTGCTCACCTGCGGCTGT
Organism: Streptomyces sp. NPDC058221; assembly: GCF_042882365.1. Classification (NCBI taxonomy): domain Bacteria; kingdom Bacillati; phylum Actinomycetota; class Actinomycetes; order Kitasatosporales; family Streptomycetaceae; genus Streptomyces; species Streptomyces sp. NPDC058221. Next base: position 24,483 of record NZ_JBHVWF010000049.1, read on the forward strand.
GTCCTGCTGCTTGCCATCACTGCTGCCGGACTTCTCGGAGGACGGAGTCTTCGCCGTCTTCTCGCCGCCGTCGTCCCCACCACAGCCGGCCACGGCGAGGGCCAAAGCAGCTGCCATCACGACGGCCGTGGCTCCCCTTCGGGCCTTCGTAGTACGCCGAATGCTCATGGATACCGTTCCTCGTTTCCTTATTTGCTGTCAGTCGATCAGGTGCACGGCGAAGAGCGTTTTGCCCAGCTCCGCCCAAGGCTGCGGATCGGCAGGGTCGATATCGACACCGTCCCGGCCGTCGCAGTCGAAAGTGAGCACCGGGAGATCCGGCTTGTCGCCCTTGTCACCCTTCTCACCCTCGTCGTCATCAGAGCCCGACCCGGTACCCGGCGCGTCCTTGGCCTTCCAGGAACACCGGAACTCGATCACGGCCGTGGCATGCGCGGTGGCATGCTTCTTGGCCGTACCCGGGATGACCGAGGAGCCCACCGTGTAACGGGTCTTGACCTCGGCGGTCACCTTGTCCTGCAGGTAGCCGATGTCCCACGAGCAGCCGCTGCGGCCCAGGCCGTCGCGGGTGAGATCCGCGCGGTTGTCCGAGGCCAGGCGCTGGGCCTGGACACAGGGGATCGGGCCATACCGGTAGTCACGCAGGAATTCGTCGAGCGCGTTGTTCTGCAGAGCGGCGAGGAAAGGCGGCCCCAGCCCGTCACGGGCGTCCTGGGCGGCAGCAAGGGCGGCAGCGTCCGCGGCACCTTGTGCGCCGTTGCGCGTGGCGGAGGCCTGACCGACAGCAAAGAAAGCGAACGCGACGAAGAGCAGGCCCGCCACCATCACGATGTAGATGGGGAAGGCCTGCCCTCGGTCGGCGCTTTTGCGGCTCAGGATCAGCCGGCCTTGACCTTGTCGACCTGCTCGCTGATCTTCTTCTTGATGTCCCCGCCGATGCCCGAGGCCGCGATACCACCGATGATCGCCACGACCACCAGGATGATGCCCAGGTACTCGAACGCCGTCTGACCCTTCGAGCGCGAGGGGTCCGTCATCCGCCGGACGACCGTGTTGCGCCAGCCGGTGACGGCGATCTGGGTGTCGACTGCGGCCTTCAGAATGGTGTCGTTCGGCATGGTGTACCCCTTCGGTATCGGCCGACCATTGGCAGGCCGACGCGTAAGTCTCTGTGGTGTCGCCTCCGTTACCGGCTTCCTCCTGGCCGGTGCCGTTGGCGACATGAGAAACATACGGCGGCACACCCTGCCCACCAGAGGGCCCCAGGGCCCATTCGCGGGCCCAAAGCATCAGTTGGGCCCTCCCGGCCCAGCCTTGGGCCCCACGTGCCGCACCCACGACGATGCGTCGGCTCCCCCGATCGGCCATGACTACCTGTCCCCTCTCGTGCCGGCCCCGGAGGGCGGCGCGGTACCGAGCCAGCGGGCGATCGCCTCGCTGCGGCTGCCGCTGTGCAGTTTGGTGAAGATCCGGTTGATGTGGTTCTTGACGGTCTTCTCGCTGATGAAGCAGGTGGCGGCGATCTGCTGGTTGCTCATTCCGGACGCAATCAACTCCATGACCTCCACCTCCCTGGAACTCAGCCCGAACTGCTGCCTATTGACGGCGCCGGAGGACCCGGCCAGAGAAGACTGTCCCACATTCGGTTGCAGTTGCGAAAGACCTGGCGGTTGCTGAGCGGGGCGCGGCGTCATTTCCCTGGGGTCGTGGCCCGGCAGATGCGGCGGCAGACCGTGCTGCTGAACGAAGGGCGGATGGCCGTCGTAGACCCCGCCTGCGTACGGGACACCCGTGGTCAGGGCTACTCCCAGCCCCTCCGGCAGAGCCTGTCCGGGCTGCGCGGATCCCTGCCGCATGTGGGCGAGCAGGGCGTTTGCGGCTGTGGCGGTGAAATGGGCCCGGCCGCTCTTCGTGTCGCGGACGGCCTGCACCAACTGGTCCGCGGTGAACTCTCCGTGGACCAGGTATCCGCCCGCGCCTAGGCGCAAGGCCTCGTGGACGATCTCGCTCTCGCGGCTGTAGGTCAGCATCATCACGGGTGCAACCTGCACCAGGTGCGGAAGGGCCGAGATGCCGTCCACGCCGGGCATCCGGACGTCGAGCAGGACGACGTCGGGGCGGTGCCGGACAGCGGCTTCGTAGGCCTCGCGGCCGTCGGAGGCCTCCGCGACCACCTCGATGTCCTGACGGCCGGAGAGCAGTACGCCCAGCCCGGCCCGGACCACCGGGTTGTCATCGGCCACGACGACGCGCAGGGGAGCGGGCGCGGCGGGTTCGGGGGCTGCCGGGAACGACGGCATCACCTCGGATGCCGCGTTCTGCTGGGGAACAGGGAATCCGGAGGAGCTGTGCTCCGAGTTGAGCGGGGTTGCGTGCGACGACGTGTGCTGGGAGGCGTGGTTCTGGGCTGCCCAGTTCTGCCCTGACGCACGGGAGATGTCATCCGGCATTTCTGCGACCTCCTCTCAGAGGGTGGGGGGACGGGATGGATCAGGTCAGTTGCGGTACGGATGTGCTCGGGGCGGCGCCCAGAGCGGCCAGCGGAAGTTCCAGGCGTACTTCGGTGCCCTTCTCCGCTCTTCCCTTGCCGATGCGTATGCGTGCACCGATCGAAGCGGCGCGCTCGACCATTCCGACGAGACCGAAGTGTCCGGCGCGCTTGAGATCGTCGAGCGTCGTGCCGGCGGGCAGACCGCGCCCGTCGTCGTACACGCTCACCCGCAGGACGTCGCCCTTCACGCCTGCCAGTACGACGACGTAGGTGGGGCGGGCGTGCCGGTGGGCGTTCTCCATCGCCTCGGAGGCGATGGTGAGCAGCTGACGTCCGACGACCTGCGGCACCGGTGGCACCGCGAGTTCGCTGAGCATGCGGAACGTCGCCGTGATGCCGTGTCTGCGGGCGAAGTCGTCGGTGCGCGCCTGGAGTTCGCTGACGACGTCCACTCCGGCGTCGAGGCCCGAGTCGCGACGCAGGTCGGAGAGCAGCTCGCGGGACTCCGCCGCGGCCCGGCGGGCGGAGCGGGCCACCAGTTCGGCCTGATGCCTGACGGTGAGCGGGTCCATCCGGTCGGACGAGGAGGCGAGGCCCTCGGCCGCCATGGCCAGACCGTGCAGCGTCTTGGCGACCGAGTCGTGCATCTCGCGGGCCAGCCGGGTGCGCTCGCCCTCCACCGCCTCGTTCACCGCGAGCCGTGCGCGTGTGTCGGTCAGGGCCTGGCTGGCCGTGCCGAACCGCAGCAGCAGATTGCGCAGGGTGACGCCGACCGCACCGGCGATCACGCAGAAGCCGGGCAGCAGGAAGACAGTGCCGTCAGCATCCTCCAGTTTTATGTCCGAGCCGTAGACCAAGAAGACGATCACGACCTGGATGACGGCGAAGACCGCGGAGCCGCGCCAGCCGTACACCAGGCCAGCCAGGAGCGGCGTACAGACCGTCACGTAGGCGAGGGTGGATTCGGGCCCGGCGGTGATCAGGAGCAGCGCTCCGAAGAAGGCGTCGATGCCCAGCATCCACGGGTGGCGCAGGAGCAGCGGCCCGAAGCGTTCCCAGTCGCGGAAGAGCACGTACGAGCCCATGAAGGTGACCAGGATCGCCGATCCGATCAACCAGGTGGCCAGTCCGGGCGCCGTCCGGTCGATGGCGAACGGGGTCGCCACGGCGATCATGGCAAGACGGAAGCCGAAAACCTGACGGCACATCGCCTGGAGCGCGTTCACCTGGAGCGTGAACGCGGGCTGCGACGCCGGGTCGGCGATCGCGTGCTGCACCTCCTCCGTCACACCTGCCTGGGTGCTGCCGAGCTGGAACCCCATGGTCATGTCACCTCCCTCTGCTCGTCATCGTCAGCCGCCGCCGAGGAAGGCGAAGTCGACGTTCGTTCCGTAGATGAAGCCGACCGTCAGCAGAATGAGCGTGCCGGGCAGCAGGAAGGTGGTGACCGCAAAGGTCGCCTTCGGCACGGCCTTGGATGCCTTTCGCCGTGCCGCCTGCGCGTCCGTGCGGCGCATGTCGTTGGCGATGGCGATCAGGGTGTCGACGATGGGTGCACCCAGCTCCTCGCCTTGCTGGAGGGCGGTGACGAACATCGCGACCTGTTCCGAGTCGTTGCGCTTGCGCAGTTCTTCGAAGGCCTGGCGACGGCTGACACCCATGTCCATCTGTCGCAGGGTGATACGGAGTTCGTCCGCCCAGGGGCCTTCGTACTTGTCCGCGACACGGTCCAGTGCCTGCCGGAAGCCGAGCCCGGCGGAGACGACGACCGCGAGAACGTCGAGGAAGTCCGGGAGGGTGCGCTCGATGTGCTCCTTGCGGGCCTTGACCGCGGACCAGATGCCGGCCTCGACCCAGAACAGACCGAAGAGGATCATGACCAGGGAGATGACGACCTGACCGCGGATGATCATCGAGAAGGCACCGGCGAGGCCGAGTGCGCCGTAGACCGCCCGGCGCGCCGCGTAGCGGTCGATCGTGAGACCGCCCGGATTACCCGCCATGTCGATCTGGCGGCGCTTCTTGTTGACGGCCTTGGGGCCCATCATCCGCAGGACCGTCGGCGCAAAGCGCATGCCCAGCCGGTCGATGCCGGACCCCACCGCGCTGGTGCGGGTGGATCCGACCTCCAGTGCGACGGCAAGGTCGCCCGGCAGTTTGGCGTCGGCCCGGTACATGCGGATGCCCTGGATAGCACCGACCACGGCGAGACCGACCACCAACGCGAGTAGCAGTTCCATGTCGGTTCCTCCTCTCTCAGATGTCGATGCGGGACAGGCGGCGGATCACCATGAACCCGAGCGCGTACAGGGCGATTGAAACGATCACTGCGGCCTGACCGACGAAAGCGCCGGTCATTCGGTCGAGGGCACCCGGCATGATCGTGTTGAGCAGCATCAGCGCGCCGACACCGAAGATCGGGACCGCGTAGGCGGTGACCGTGACCTGCGAGAGCTGTGTGGTGACCTCGCGCCGGGTCTCCTTGCGCTCCTCCAACGTCTCCGTGAGGTTACGCAGGGAGCTGACGACCGTACCGCCCGCTCGGTTGGACAGCACGAGCGTGGTGACCAGGACGACCAGTTCGCGCGAGGGCAGCCGGTCCGTCAGTTCGCTGAGCGCGTCGTCGAGGGACTCTCCGACGGCAAGACGGCGTGAGACCCGGGCCAGCTCCTCACCGGCCGGGGCCTCCAGCTCGTCGGCGGCCATGGAGATCGAGGTGCGCAGCGCCAGTCCCGCCTGGGTGGCATTGGCGAGAATGCGGGAGAGCTCGGGCAGCTGGTTGATGAAGCGCTCGGTGCGCTTGGCCCGCTGCCAGTTCAGGAAGGCGTTCGTACCCCAGAGACCGATCAGGGCGGCGACGGGTCCGAAGAAGCTGGCGAGCAGCGAGGACGCGATCAGCCACAGGGCCGCCATGGCGGCCACCGCGTAGACGATGAACTCGCCCGGGGTGATCTCCAGGCCCGTCGCGGCGAGCTTCAACTCGATCTTGCGGCCCAGTTTTGTGGTGCGCAGCCTGCGGTCGATACCGCGGAAGCGGCGGTGGCGTCCTACGGTCTCTATCTGGCTGGTGTGCGAGAGACGGTCGACGAGTGCGTCGCGGTCGGCCTTGCCACCGGAGTACACGTGCAGACCCATGACGCCGAGCACGCAGCAGATGAGCGTGACACCGATCGTGAGGAGGGGGAGATTGGTCATGACGCGGGTACCTACTTGGCCTCTCGGGTGGCGAGCTGTTCTTCGGACGTGGCAACCCCGAAGGCCTGCGGGATGGGCTGGCTGGCCATATAGAGGCGCTCGGCTGTCTTGCGCGGGAGCGGGAGGTACTGGAACTGGCCGTAGATCCGTCCGTCGGCGGCCATCGGCTGGGCCACGAACCGCGCGACGCTCACGATCCGGTAGTTGTCCCGGCCATGAGAGTCGAGAATCGCGATTTCGGTGACCTTACGGCTGCCGTCCGCGTGACGGGTCAGCTGGACGATGACGTCGACGGCGCTGTTGATCTGGTCGTGCAGCGCCTCGAAGGGGATCTTGATCTCGGACATCGAGGCCAGGGTCTGCAGACGCATGAGAGCGTCCTCGGCGTTGTTGGCGTGCACGGTCGCGAGGGAGCCGTCGTGACCGGTCGACATCGCTTGGAGCATGTCGAGCGACTCGCCGCCACGGACCTCACCGACGACGATGCGGTCAGGCCGCATACGCAGGGAGTTGCGGACCAGGTCGCGGATGCTGATCTGGCCCTTGCCCTCGACGTTCGCGGGGCGGGACTCCAGCCGGATGACGTGGTTCTGCTGGAGCTGGAGTTCGGCGGAGTCCTCGATGGTCACGATGCGCTCGTCGTTCGGGATCAGTCCGGAGAGCGCGTTGAGCAGGGTCGTCTTGCCGGTGCCGGTGGCGCCGGAGACGATGATGTTGAGCTTGGCCTGAACGAGTCCCGAGAGCAGGATCAGCATCTGCTCGTCGAGCGAGCCGAAGGCGATCATCTCCTGGAGCGTGAAGGCCCTCGGGAACCGTCGGATGGTGAGCGTCGCGCCGGTCAGCGAGAGCGGCGGAATGATCACGTTGACACGCTCACCGCTGGGGAGTCGTGCGTCGACCATCGGGTTCGACTCGTCCACACGGCGGTTGACGGTGGAGACGATGCGTTCGATGGTCTGCATCAGCTGGTCGTGCGAGCCGAAGCGCATCGGAAGCTGCTCGACCTTGCCGCTGCGCTCGACGAAGATCTGGTCCGGTCCGTTCACCATGATTTCAGTGATGGACGCGTCCTCCAGGAGTGGTTCGAGGATGCCGAGGCCGAGGGCCTCGTCGACGACCCGGCGGATCAGCTGTGAGCGTTCGACCGTCGAGAGGACCGGTCCTTCACGGCTGATGATGTGGCCGAGTACGCGCTCCAGACGGGCCCGCCGGTCGGCGGTGGCCAGCGAGGACATCTCCGCGAGGTCGATCTCCTCGAGCAGCTTGGCCCGGTAGGTGGCGACCATGTGGCCGTCCTCCCGCCCCCCGCCGTTCTCCTCGGGGGCGGTGATGCGTGCCCGCAGGCTCATGTGCGTTGCTCCTCGGTCTGACGTGCTCGTGATGCGGTGGGGGGTGTCCTGCGGACCGGGATCAGTCGCGGGGCATCGTGGAGCTGCGTTCGGCCCAGCCCCAGTCGTCGATGCCCGGGACCAGGGACGGGATCTTGACGCGGGCCGTGTAGGTGACCTCGTCGTATCCCCACCTGTGCCGGAACCGCGAATCGTCGGCGAGCCAATCGCTGATCGCCGCCTTGCCGGCGTCCTGCGGGGTCCGCTCCGGCCGGTCGTGGCTGGCTGTGCGGGCAGCCACCCGGGCCGCCGTGCCCGCCTGGTTAACGGTGTAGGCCGCCACACCGAGCTGGATCGCGAAGAGGCCCACCAGCAGCAGCAACGGGATGAATCCCATGTACTCGATGGCGACCTGGCCGCGTTCGCGCCGCGTCCTGCCTGTGCTCCTGGTCATGGTTATCCCTCCCGCACCGAGGCGGCATTGCCCTCGACCGGAAACGGAAAGTTGAGCACGCCGGGTACCAGCACCGGCACCCTCAGCTTCACCGTGGACTTGTACAGTCCACGATCCAGACGGCAGTGAGCTCTCGACGCGCCCTTCCAGACCTCGGGAAGGTCTTCCTTGGCCGCCCGCTTGCACGCCAACTGCTGGTACCGCTCCGCGCCCGAGGCCGCCCTGGCTGCCTCGTCGGCGGCATTGCTCGCCAGGCTGAACGTGTAGCCGATCAGGGCGCACTGCCAGAGCGCCACGAGCAGCAGGATGATCAGTGGCGTAACCCCGACGAATTCGATCGCGGTCTGTCCGCGGTCGCGGTCACGCCTCCTGCCTATGCCTGTTTCCGCCATCTCCATGGTTGCCATGGATCAACCTGCCCCCTCAGTCGGTCTTGCCATGGCCCGCGGAATCGCCCCGCCTGCGCGGACGGCCGATCGAGCCTCGGTCGTTTCGTGCCTTGGCGCCGCTCTCGGCACGCTCCGGTGTCCTCACCAGACCGAGCTCGCCCGCCAGAGCCCAGAGTGCCTGCTTCACGATGCTCTTCGGGTCGAGTTCGTGCATCCGTCCCGCATCGACCGCGCTCTGAAGTTCCTTGAAGTTCGCGGGAATTGCCGTTCCCGCGATCTTCGTTCCGGTGATCTTCTGGATCAGCGGCGGCTGAATCTCGGTGTTCCGGTTGAACCGGTTGACGACCGTCGTCGTCTCCTCCGCCTTGCGGATCTGGAGCCGGTCCCACATCCGCACGATGCGCTTCGCCCCGCGTACCGCAATCACATCCGGTGTCGTGACCAGCAGCGCGGTGTCCGCCATCTCGATGGCCGCGGCGTTGGCGCCGTTCATCTGGCCGCCGCAGTCGATGACCACGATCTCGTACCGCGAGCGCAGCGCGCTGACGATCTGCCGGGCGGCCCGGTCGCTGACCTCCTCGCCGCGTTCGCCGTCGCCGGGCGCCAGCAGCAGTGAGATTCCGGTGCTGTGGCTGAACACCGCGTCGGACAGGACGCGTGGCGAGATGTCGGTGATCGCCGCCAGGTCCACGATCGAGCGCCGGAACTGCACGTCGAGATATGAGGCGACGTCACCCGACTGCAGGTCCATGTCGACCAGCGCAACGGTCCGTCCCGAGGCCTGGGCCGCCAGGGCCAGCTGCACGGCGGCCACGGTCGCGCCGACGCCACCCTTGGCACCACTGACCGTCACGACGGTTCCGCCGGGCCCGGTGAAGACATCGCCGCTGGCACCGAGGTGCCGGCGCACGCCCACGGACCACTGGGCCGCCGACTGGACCCGGTTGACCAGCTCCTCGTAGCTCAGCGGCAGCGTCACGAGGCCACGGGCCCCGGAGTCCATCGCGGCGGAGAACAGTCCGGGGCTCGCGTCGACGGTGATGAGCACGACCCCGACAGCGGGGAAGCGCAGGGAAACCTCCCGGATCAGTTCCAGAGCCGGCACCGGACCGATCCGCTCGTGGACCAGCACGACCTCGGGCAGCTCGTCGAGCGACTCGCCCGCGAGGCGCGCGAGTGTGTCGATGAGCTGGGTCGAGTCGCCGACCGGAGCGGCCGGCTCCGCGTCGGGGAGCTGGCTGAGCAGGGTGGTGACGGATCTGGCCGCGTCGGCGTCACCGACGGCCGGGAGGATCCTGGTGGTCATCCAAGCCTCACTTGTCCTTGTCGAGCGTGTAGGTGCGGTCGCCCGGACGGATGCTGCTGTCACTGCCGGTGGCGATGAGTGCGAGGCGTACGTGCTCCGCGAACGACTCCGCGTACGCGATGCGCTGGGTGTCCAGGGTGTTGAGGGCGAAGGTGATCGGGACGGCCTCGGTGGCCTGGTTCCCCTTGCCGTCGCTGCTCGGGTCCAGGGCGGTCAGCTTGCCCACGTCCAGGACCTTCGCGTTGGAGACGATGACCTTCGACTGCGCCGGGTCGCCCTCGCTCTCACCCGCGAACGTGGCGTAGACGTTGACCGTGGCACCGGAGGTGATCTTCCCCGCGACGCCGGTGGCGGCGTCGATCATGATGGCGATCTCCTGCTCACCCGGCTGCAGTGCGGGACGCGCCTCCATCATGTCGGACTGGAGCAGCGAACCCTCCTTGAGCGTGGTGAGGGCGATCTTGCCGTTGACCTCGGAGAGGTCGGTCACCGCGTTGGACGAGAGCCACCGCTTCGGCATCGAGACCTTCTCGAACTTGTCCGGAGTCAAGTTGGTGAAGGGGGCGACGTTGCTCTTCAGCTTGTAGGCCGAGACCTCGGGTCCGACCTTCGAGTTGACGTCGCTGATCACCGAGAGCACTCCGGCGAAGGCGCCGAAGGCGCACAGGACCGAGAGGAGCAGGAGTATCACGCCGCGGCGCTGGCGGGAGTTCATGGGCCGGACAACCTCGTTCGGGTCGGATGCGTGGGGCAGCAGACAGAAGTATGCGCGGGGGGACTGTTGTGGTGGGGACTGCTGCGTTGGGGACTGCTCTGTGGGGACTGCTTTGCGGGGACTGCTTTGCGGGGACTGCCGTGTGGGGACTGCTGTCTGGAGAGCGGGCTGAGCCGGGTGTGCGGCATGGACGTCGTCCGTGTCGCGAGGGCGTCCGCGGAGGAGGAGTCCGCGGGCGCTACGACCGTGGCGGTGCAGGCGCTCCATGGTTCAGGACACCGGACGGCGGCATTCGGTTCTCGGGAGCGGGAAGCGGTGAGGAGCAGAACCCGCAACGATCACCGATGAGCTCCATCCCGCACCAGTGACAGGTCTCTCGCCTTACCGAGGACACGAGTTGGTACAGGACGGAGATATCCGGAAGGTATGCGGCGAATTCGACCAGCTTCCCGGTTCCCCACCATCGGGGCGAATCGGCGGGAAGCGGTGCTTCCTGGACCGCCTGGACCTTCCAGGCGGGCGCCAGGGTCTGCTGCACCCATTCGGACTGCAACTGACCCTTGGCGACCACGAGATGCGTGCCGAACTCCGGTCCCGCCAGCGGCTCCGCACTCGGGCCGACCTTGGTGAGCTGGGGATTCGGCCCCGCGAGTACGGCGAACTGGGACCCGGGCACCCAGGACTTCGCGTGCGTCTTCAGGCTGACGGGGACGCGATCGAGTTTCGTCACCGAGTTCAGCAGGGCACCGGCATGGATGTAATGGGACAGGAGCCGCGCGGCGGACGCCACCACGCCGGGGCTGAAGTCGCAGATGGACAGCTGGCGCAGCTGCCTGACCAGAACGGCCACGCCGAGCGGCGGCAGATCCACCTTGAGCAGCGCGATGCGGTCGCTCTCCAGCACCGAGCGGACGGCGTGAAGTCGCCGCTCGTGCGCGAGGGAGATGCCCGTCGGGTACACGGCGACCACGTATCCGTGCTGCTCCAGCATCAGATGCATGTCGCCGATCGCCAGGTCCATCGCCTGGGCATCAGGCGCCTGCAGCAGGGCCGCTGTCGGCGTCTGCTGGTCGGTCGGCGGTAGGACCAGATCAGCACTGGTCACTGCTATTGCGGTCGGCACGCTGTTCCCCGTTCGGCTCCGGCCCACGTCGCCGTGACGTCGGCCGCAATCGCTCCTGCTCCGTGCTTCTGCCTCAGCTTCTGCTCCAGCACTTTAACCGCGTCCTACACGGCAGAGAACACCCAGCAGAACCCGGTACGGCAACACCCTTGCATCAGCCACACAACACCTACGTACTAAATCGGACCAAACCGAAAGTTGTTAACCTCTGTACCACTGCGGAGGGTTACTGACAGGCATTCCCATTTGCGGTCCGTTGAAATTCATTTGCGCACGTCAATGTGCATTTTGGCATGTTCGCACCACGTCGAGATGGCTGAAAATCGTCACTGTCCGGCCATGTTGCCCACGTCACCCGCGAGTGGGTGCTCACACCGGACGACGGGCCGTCACCCATAAGCGGGCGACATGTGTACATGACGTGCAGGCTGCGTGCAGATATGGCGCGGCCGGAACTCGAAGCGTTTATCCGTCGTGCGGGCCGATCGCACGAGGCGGCCCGCAGACCCGTAACTGTCAGAGGTCTTGACAACTCGATTGGTCTGGACCAGTTTATCGGCCAGCGGTGGCCACCGTTCCTCGTTTCCACACCCGGCATCCCCAACTCCCCCCACGGAGGCAGCAAGTGGAAGATTCCCCCACAATCCGCCGCACTGGACGCCACACACGACGCCGCCCCCGCCGTGGACTGATCGCGGCCGCGGCGGTCGTCGCCGCAGGCGCACTGAGCGTCGCCGGTCTCGTCGGCAGCGCCCAGGCCAACGACGCCGACGCCGACGCCGCCACGACATCGAGCGTCTCGGCCGCATCCGTCCCCGCGCACGCGGTCACCGGCTACTGGCAGAACTTCAACAACGGCGCGGCCGTGCAGAAGCTCAGCGACGTGCCCGCGGACTACGACATCATCGCGGTCTCCTTCGCCGACGCCACGAGCACGCCCGGCGGTGTCACCTTCAACCTGGACTCGGCGGGGCTGAACGGCTACACCGTCGACGAGTTCAAGGCCGACATCAAGGCGAAGCAGGCGGACGGCAAGAACGTCATCATCTCGGTCGGCGGCGAGAAGGGCTCGGTCTCGGTCAACAGCGACGAGTCCGCCGCCAACTTCGCCGACTCCCTCTACTCGCTCATCCAGGAGTACGGCTTCAACGGTGTCGACATCGACCTGGAGAACGGCGTCAACTCCACGTACATGACGAAGGCGCTCCGCTCGCTGTCCGAGAAGGCGGGATCGGGTCTCGTCATCACGATGGCGCCGCAGACCATCGACATGCAGTCGACCGGGACCGAGTACTTCAAGACGGCGCTCGGCATCAAGGACATCCTGACCGTCGTCAACATGCAGTACTACAACAGCGGTTCGATGCTCGGCTGCGACGGCAACGTCTACTCGCAGGGCTCGGTGGACTTCCTCACCGCACTGGCCTGCATCCAGCTGGAGGGCGGCCTGGACCCGTCACAGGTCGGCATCGGCGTCCCCGCCTCCACCAGTGGCGCGGGCAGCGGCTACGTCTCCCCCTCGGTCGTGAACGCGGCCCTGGACTGTCTGACCGCCGGCACCGACTGCGGCACCTTCAAGCCCGCGAAGACCTACCCGGGTGTCCGCGGCGCGATGACCTGGTCGACCAACTGGGACGCCTCGTCGGGCAACGCCTGGTCGAGCGCGGTCGGCCCGCACGTCCACGGCCTGCCGTAACCGGCCTCGGCCGGCATCCATGGCCAGCAGCGCCGCCGCTCCCCCGGCGGCGCTGCTGCATGTCCGGGCTCATGTCCGGGCTCATGTCCGGGCTCAGGACGGGCCCGGCGGAGAGGGCCCAGGGCCGGACCAGAGGCCCTAGATCACCAGGCTGAGCAGCGCCGCCACCACGAAGCCCGCGACCGACAGGACCGTCTCCAGCACCGTCCAGGACTTCAGGGTGTCGCGCTCCGAGATGCCGAAGTACTTCGACACCATCCAGAAGCCGCCGTCGTTGACGTGCGAGGCGATGATCGAGCCGGCCGAGATCGCCATGATGATCAGCGCCAGATGCGGCTGCGACATCCCCTGGCCCTCGACCAGCGGGACGACGATGCCCGCGGTGGTGACGATGGCGACCGTCGCCGAACCCTGGGCGATGCGCAGCACCGCGGAGATCAGCCAGGCCAGCAGGATGACGGGCAGGCCGACGTCGTGGAACGTGTCCGCGAGCGCGTCCGCGATCCCGCTGCTCTTGAGGACGGCACCGAAGATGCCGCCCGCGCCGACGACCAGCAGGATGTTGCCGACCGGCTTGAGGGAGGAGGTCGACACGGCCTCCAGGGACTTGCGGGACCAGCCGCGCCGGATACCGAGCAGGTAGTACGCGAGCATCAGCGCGATCGTCAGGGCGACGAACGGGTTGCCGAAGAACTCGACGACCGAGCGGAGTGTCGAGGGGTCCAGTGCGATGGAGGAGAACGTCGCGGCGAGGATCAGTATCAGCGGGGTGCCGATGATCGCGAGCACGGTGCCGAGCCCGACCGGGGCCTCGTGCGGGGTGACTCCGGCTGCGCGCTGCTCGGCGACGACCGCGGCCTTCGCCTCGTCGGCGGCCTCGACCATGTCCTGCGGGACCTCGACGAAGATCCGCTTGCCGATCCAGGCGGCGTAGACCCAGGCGGCCAGTACGGACGGGATGCCGACGACGGCGCCCATCAGGATGACCCAGCCGAGGGAGACATGGAAGAGCCCTGCGGCGGCGACCGGGCCGGGGTGCGGCGGCAGGAACGCGTGGGTCATGGACAGACCCGCCAGCAGCGGCATCGCGTACAGCAGGATCGACTTGCCGGAGCGCTTGGTGGCGGCGTACACGATCGGCGCGAGGACGAAGATGCCGACGTCGAAGAAGACCGGGATACCGAAGATCAGACCGGTCAGACCCATGGCGAGCGGGGCGCGCTTCTCACCGAAGCTCTTCAGCAGGCGGGCGCTCAGCACCTCTGCTCCGCCGGAGACCTCGAGGATCGCGCCGAGCATCGTGCCGAGGCCGATGATGATCGCGATATGGCCGAGGATGCCGCCCATGCCGGATTCGATGACGGAGACGGCGGCGGACTTCTGCACCGTCCCGAAGAGCTCGGTGACGGAGAGTCCGGCGCCCAGGCCGACGGCTATCGAGACGGCGAGCAGCGCGACGAACGGCTGCAGCCTGACCTTGATGATCAGGAAGAGGAGGAGGGCGATTCCGAGTACGGCGACGGTCAGCAGACCGGCCGTGCCGTCTATCAGGAGGAGGAGTCCACCGGTGTGGGGTGGTGTCTCGGCCGGTGGGGGGCTTGCGGCGAGCAGCATGGGTAACTCCGTTGTCGTCCATGGGATGTGGTGGGTACGGGGGAGCGCGGCACGGCGCCCCGGTGGGGCGGGGCGCCGTGCCGTACGTGATGCAGTGGTGCGGGTGCGGCAAGGTGTTGATCAGGCTCAGCCGAGCACCGCGAGGGCGTCGATCTCGATGAGCAGGCCCTTCGGCAGGCCGACGTAGACCGTCGTGCGGGCGGCGGGGACGGCCTTGAGGTTCTGCTCGCCGAAGTAGGTGTTGTAGATCTCGTTCATCTCGGCGAAGTGGTCGACGTCCGTGAGGTAGACGCGCATCATCATCACGTCGTCCCAGCTCGCGCCGCCCTCCTCCAGGATCGCCTTGACGTTGGCGAAGGTCTGGAGGGTCTGCTCACGCAGGGTGGGACCGGCCGGGGTCGGGGCCTGGCCCTCCACGGCGGGCAGGAAGCCGACCTGGCCGGCGACCTGGAGGATGTTCCCCTTCTTCACTCCGTGCGAGAACTTCGCCGGCGGGGTGGTGTGGGTGCTCGGGGTGAGTGCGGTCTTGTCGGTCATCGCTGATCAGGCTTTCTTGGGTCGGGTGGTGCCGGAGTACTCCCGGCTGATGGTGTCGGCGGTGCGCCGGACCAGTGGGAGCAGGGTGAGGAGTTCCTCTGCCGTGACGACCACGTTCGGTGCGGAGACCGACATCGCGGCGACGACCCGCCCGTCGGCACCGCGAATGGGGGCACCGATGCAGTTGATGGACTCCTCGTGGCCGCCGAGGTCGGTGGCCCAGCCCTGTTCGCGTACGGCGGCGAGTTCCTTGAGGAACGCACCGGCGCCGGGGGTCGAACGGGACGTGTACATGGGGTAGTCGAGCTTCTCGGCGACGGCGCGCCGTTCCGGCTCGGACAGATCGGCGAGCAGCAGCTTGGCCACGGCGGCGACGGTGATCGCGACGGGCTTGCCGATCCGGGAGTACATCCGGACCGGGTAGCGGCTCTCGACCTTGTCGATGTAGAGGACCTCGTTCTCCTCGTACACCGCGAGATGGACGGTGTGTCCGCAGCTCTCGTTGAGTTCGGCGAGGTGCGGGTGGGCGATCTCCCGGACGTCGAGGTTCTCGACGGCCTCCTGGGCGAGCGCGAAGAGCCGGGCGCCGAGGCGGTAGCGCTGGTCCTGCTGGCGGTAGACGAGTCCGTGCTCGTGGAGCGTGCGGAGCAGCCGCAGTGCGGTGGACTTGTGGACGCCGAGCCGCTCGGCCACCTGCCCGAGGTCTGCGGGTCCCTGCGCGAGCAGCGGCAGGATGCTCAGCGCCCGGTCGACGGTCTGGCTCATGTACGGCGTACCTCCATGTCGTCCCCCGTCCACCCGGGGCCGAGACGCAGTCTCCCCCAGGCGGCGTCGTCGAGGGCCACGAGGTGGTCGGCCCGGTCGCGGGCGGGCGGGTCGGTGAGGTCGCCGGGGACGGTGAGGACGGCGGCGGCCATCAGATGGCCGTGCCGGGCGCGGTCGCGGACGGGCAGTCCGCGCAGGGTGGCGGAGAGGAAACCGGCCGCGAAGGCGTCGCCGGCGCCGACGGGCGCGACGACGTCCACCCGGAGGGCGGGGACGGTGGTGACGGTGTCGTTGCCGGCAACCGGGGGCGTTGCCCCCGGACCCCCGGTCCTCAATCGCCGGACGGGCTGATTTTCGGACCCCGAGAGGACCGTCGCCCCCTCCGCGCCCCGCTTCACGACCAGAACCTCCGGCTCCGGAAGCGCCGCACGGATCGCCTCGGCTCCCACGATCCCCCAGGCCTCCTCCGCCTCGTCCTCGCCGACGAAGACCAGGTCCGCACCCCGGGCCAGGTCGAGCAGGACGTCGGGGGACGCGTCGCTCCCCCGCCACAGCCCGGGCCGGTGGTTGACGTCGAAGGAGACCAGCGGGCGGCCGGGCCTGGCGGCCGTCAGCGCGCGCAGCAGGGCCAGGCAGTCGGCGGAGAGCGCGGCCGTGATGCCGGACAGGTGCAGGACCCGGCCGGCGGGCAGTGCCTCGTACGGGACGTTCGCGGGTGACATCGCGGAGGCCGCGGATCCGGCCCGGTAGTACGCCACCTCGTGGACGCCCTCCGCGCGGTCGGTCGCCGTACGGAAGTAGATGCCGGTGGGCCGGTCGGAGTCGCGCCGGACCGCCGAGGTGTCGACCCCGTAGCCGGAGATCGCGTCGACGAGGTGGTCGCCGAAGCCGTCGGCGCCGACCCGGCTGACCCAGGCCGCCCGGTGCCCGGCCGCGGCGAGCGCGCAGGCCACGTTGGACTCGGCTCCGCCGATCCCGCGGCCGAAGGAGGGCACGTCGGCGAGGCGTCCCGGCTGCGAGGGCAGGAACGTCACCATGGACTCGCCGAGGCACACGACATCAGCGGTCGCGGCGTCGGCGGCGGTCCTGGCCGGGGTTCCGGACACTCGGGGCTCCTCTTGGTCAGCGGGCGGCGCCGGTTCTCACCATTGACC
This sequence comes from Streptomyces sp. NPDC058221, assembly GCF_042882365.1. NCBI lineage: Bacteria > Bacillati > Actinomycetota > Actinomycetes > Kitasatosporales > Streptomycetaceae > Streptomyces > Streptomyces sp. NPDC058221. The sequence goes on from NZ_JBHVWF010000049.1 coordinate 41,250, forward strand.
GGGCGTCGGCTCGGATGTTAGACAGCCCTGAGCGATATACGCAATGGGTGTTGCATATGTTGCAACGTCAACGCTGTGCGACGACGTACGACGCCTTACTTCGATCAAGAAGGAGCCCCCATGGCTGCCGACCGTCCCGTGGCCGGACTGGCCGGACTCGCCGATGAGCGGGTCGACCACCGGTTCAAGGCGCTCCCGCCCGATGCGGAGGGGCTGACCGTCGGCGCACTGGCCGCCGAGCGGCGCGACCTCTTCACCGGCGGGTTCACCACTCCGGTGCTCGCCCTGTCGGCCGAGTCCGTCGAGCACAACCTCGCCCTGCTGGAGACGTACGCCGAGCGCCACGGCCTCGCGTTCGCCCCGCACGGCAAGACGTCGATGTCCCCGCAGCTGTTCGCCCGTCAGCTGGAGCGCGGCGCGTGGGGCATCACCGCGGCGGTGCCGCACCAGGCGCGGGTCTACCGGGCCTACGGGATCCAGCGGATCTTCCTCGCCAACGAGCTCGTCGACGCGGCCGCGCTGCGGTGGCTCGCGGGCGAGCTGAACGCCGACGCGGACTTCCGGTTCGTCTGTTACGTCGACTCGGTGCGCGGCGTCGAGCTGATGGACGAGGCCCTGCGCGCGGCCGGTGCCTTCCGTCCGGTCGATGTCGTCGTGGAGCTCGGCGCGGGCGAGGGCGCCCGCACGGGTGCCCGCACCGAAGCCGACTGCGCCGCGGTGGCCGACGCGGTGGCCGCGGCCGGGAGTCTGCGTCTGGTGGGCGTGGCCGGTTACGAGGGCGAGGTGCCGGATGCGTCCGGCGAGCGGGTGCGGGACTGGCTGCGCCGGCTCGTCGCGCTGGCCGCGGCCTTCGACGCGCAGGGGCGGTTCGGCGCGCTGGGCGCCGATGAGCAGATCGTGATCAGCGCGGGCGGCAGCGCGTGGTTCGACGCGGTGGCGGACGTGTTCGCGGAGATTCCCGGACTCTCGCTCCCCGTACTCAAGTTGCTGCGCTCGGGGGCGTACGTCTCGCACGACGACGGCCACTACCGGCATCTGACGCCGTTCAACCGGGTCCCCGAAGAGGGTGCGCTGCAGCCCGCCTTCCGGCTCTGGGCGCAGGTCGTGTCGCGGCCGACCGCCGAGCAGGCGTTCCTCAACGCGGGCAAGCGGGACGCGGCGTACGACCTCGATCTGCCGCAGGCGCAGGTCGTGCGGTCCGGGCGTGACGGTTCGGTGCGGCCGGCCACGGGGGTCGAGGTCACCGGGCTCTCGGACCAGCACGCGTGGGTGCGGACGGCGGACGGCGCCGAGCTGGAGGTCGGGGACTGGGTGGGGATGGGGCTCTCGCACCCGTGCACGAGCTTCGACAAGTGGCAGCTGATTCCGCTGGTCGCGGCGGACGGGACGGTCACGGACTACATCCGTACGTTCTTCTGATCCCCTGCGGGGTGCTTTCCCCCACCCCGCCCCTTCCCGTAACCGGGGCTCCGCCCCGGACCCCGCGCCTCAAACGCCGGCGAGGCTGGATGACGCGAGGCGGAAACCCGAAAGGCACCTTTCATGGACCTGGTCATCCGCGACGCGCGCGTCATCGACGGCACCGCGAGCCCCTCCTACCGCGCCGATGTCGCCGTCCGCGACGGGCGTATCGCGGAGATCCACCGCGAGGGCGCCCCCGGGCCGCGCCCCACCGCCGCCCGCATCCTCGACGCCGACGGTCTCGCCCTCTCCCCCGGCTTCATCGACATGCACGCCCACAGCGACCTGGCCCTGCTCCGCGACCCCGACCACAGCGCGAAGGCCGCCCAGGGCGTCACCCTCGAAGTCCTCGGCCAGGACGGGCTGTCGTACGCCCCCGTCGACGACCGCACCCGCGCCGAGGTTCGCCGCGCCATCACCGGGTGGAACGGCGACGGGAGCGACATCGACTTCGACTGGCGCACCGTAGGCGAGTACCTGGACCGGCTCGACCGCAACTTCGGCGGCCAGGGCATCGCCGTCAACGCCGCCTACCTCGTACCGCAGGGCACCGTCCGGATGTACGCGGTCGGCTGGGACGACCGGCCCGCCACCGACACCGAGCTGACCCGGATGAAGCAGCTCGTCGCGCAGTCCATGGAGGAGGGCGCCGTCGGCATGTCATCGGGGCTCACCTACACCCCGGGCATGTACGCGGACGACGCCGAACTCACCGAGCTCTGCCGGGTGGTGGCCGCGCACGGCGGCTACTACTGCCCCCACCACCGCTCCTACGGGGCGGGCGCGCTGGAGGCGTACGAGGAGATGGTGCAGCTCACCCGCACCGCCGACTGCGCCCTGCACCTCGCCCACGCCACGATGAACTTCGGTGTGAACAAGGACCGGGCGCCGGATCTCCTCGCGCTGCTCGACCGGGCCCTCGACGCGGGCGCCGACATCTCACTGGACACCTACCCGTACACCCCGGGCTGCACGACGCTGGTCGCCATGCTGCCGAGCTGGGCGAGCGAGGGCGGTCCCGAGCCGATCCTGGCCCGGCTGGCCGACGACGCGACGGCCGCGCGGATCCGTCACGACATGGAGGTCGTCGGCTCGGACGGCTGCCACGGGGTGCCGATCGAGTGGGACGCCATCGAGATCTCCGGCGTGAGCGTGCCGGGCCTCAGCACTCTCGTCGGCCGTACGGTGGCCGAGTCCGCGCGGCTGCGCGGCGAGGAGCCCTGGGTGACCGCGCGGCAGCTGCTGCTCGACGACCGGCTCGGCACGACGATCCTGCAGCACGTGGGCCACGAGGAGAACGTGCGGCAGATCATGCGCCACCGCGTCCACACCGGCGGCAGCGACGGCATCCTCCAGGGCGACAAGCCGCATCCGCGCGCCTACGGCACCTTTCCGCAGTATCTCGGCCGGTACACGCGGGAGTTGGGCATCCTCTCGCTGGAGGAGTGCGTGGCCCACCTCACCTCACGCCCGGCGGCCCGGCTGCGGCTGGCCGATCGCGGCCTGGTGCGCGAGGGCTACCGCGCGGACCTGGTCCTCTTCGATCCGTCGACGGTGGCCGCCGGCTCGACGTTCGACGAGCCGCGCACCCTGCCGGTCGGCATCCCGCACGTACTGATCGACGGCCGGTTCGTCATCGAGGACGGGAAGCGGACCCAGGTCCTGGCCGGCCGGTCGGTGCGGTCCGCCCGCCGCCCGTAACCGCCCCCCTCAGGCCTCGCCCGCCCGCTCCCGCGCCCATGCCAGGTCTTCCTCGGTGGGTGCGTCGTCCTGGGTGAGGGCCCGCCGCCAGTAGCCGCTGAACTCGACGGCGGTCCTGGGCAGTCCGCGCTCCTCGACGAGATGGCGGCGCAGGGCGCGGACCGTGCCGGCCTCCCCGGCGAGCCAGGCGGCCGCATCCCCCTCGGGCAGTACGGCCGACCGGACCGCGTCCGGCAGCGACCCGCCCCGGTCCCGGTGCACCCAGTGCACGGTCACCTCGGCCGCGGTGGCGAACCGCTGTTCCTCCGCCGCGTCGGCCACCTCGGCACAGACCGTCGCCCGCGCTCCGGCCGGCAGGGATTCGAGGATCGTCCCGATCGCCGGAAGCGCCGACTCGTCGCCGGCCAGCAGCAGATGGCCGGCCCGCGGCAGCGGGCGCGCGTACGCCGAGGACGGGCCGACCATGCCGAGCACATCCCCGGGCGCCGCGCCGGACGCCCAGCGGGTGGCGGGCCCGCCGTCGCCGTGGAGCACGAAGTCGACGGCCATCCGGCCCGATCCGGGGTCGTACGAGCGGACGGTGAAGCTCCGCATGAGCGGCCGCTCCGCTTCGGGGATCGCGAGGAACGCCTCGTACCAGCGCATCCCGTAGGTGTCGTCGGCGTCGGGCTCCGGCAGCCGGGGCACGCGCTGTCCCGGCCTCGGGAAGCAGAGCTTCATCTGCTGATCCGGCCGGTCCTCCATGACCCGGGCCAGTGCCTCACCGGAGAAGTGGATCCGCAGCATCCGCGGGCTGATCCGCTCGGCATCCGTCACCCGCACATAGGACACGGCCAATCCCTGCACCACCACTGCCACACCAGCCTCTCGTCGACTTTGGTACTTTACGGCATAAGGAATTGCCGCACCGAAGGTAGTTTACGACGTAAGGAGTCGCACGTGGTGGTCTATGCCGGGCAGGGCGATGCCCGACGGTCGATGTCCCTGCTGTGGCGCCCACCCGCACCCGAGCCGCCGCCCCGCGGCCCCGGCCCCAGGCCGGCGCTGACGGTGGACACGATCGTGGCCGCCGCCGTCGCCGTCGCCGACGAGGGCGGGATGGCGGCGCTCTCGATGCGGGCGGTGGGCGAGCGGCTCGGGCGCACGGCGATGGCGCTCTACACCTACGTTCCCGGCAAGAGCGAGCTGCTGGACCTGATGTACGACGCGGTGCACGCGGAGCTGCCCGCCCACTACCCCGAAGGGGCCGACTGGCGTACGGATCTGACGCGTTGGGCGCAGGACACGCTCGCGTTCCTGCTGCGCCACCCCTGGGTGCTCCAGGTCTCCCAGGCCCGCCCGGTGCTCGGCCCGCACGAGTACGCGGGCCTGGACACCCTCGTGGGCATCCTCTACCGCACCGGACTCGACGCCGGGGTGCTGCGCCGCCTGGTCGGGACGCTGTTCCATTGCGTGCGGGGGGCCGCGCAGACCGTCGCCGACGCGCGCGACGCGGCGTCGGCGACGGGGCGGCCCGACGAGGAGTGGTGGTACGACCGCTCGGCGGTGTTCGTCGAGCTGGTCCCGGATTTCGGGGACCGCTACCCGGAGTTGAGCCGGATGGAGCGGGAGTCGGCGCCCCCGGAGCCGTCCGGGGACGACGGGGTGCCGTATCCCGAGCGGGAGGCGAGGGAGACGTTCGCCGCAGGCCTGGACGTCCTGCTGGACGGCATCGCGGCGGCGGTCCGGCGGGCCCCGGGGGCCGGACGCACCGGCGCGCCCTGACCCATCGGTTCACCGGAGGAACCGCTTTATCAGCCTTCGGAATTGCGAGTGCCCCGGTCCGGGCATCCCACACCCCATGACCGCATCGGTTTCTCCTCCGGTTTGCCGGGCAACCGGGTGGAATGAATATCTCTGCGACAGCCCGGAAAAGTCACGGAAAGGCAAGACGGGCAGGAAACGGTTCGACGGTCGAGGCGGGCGGCCGTGCGGGATTCGTGGCCCGCGGGGTGATCTATGTCCTCGTCGGCGTGCTCGCCCTGCGCATCGCATTCGCCGACAGCGGTGGCGGGAAGAAGCAGGCCGACCGGGGCGGGGCGCTGAGCGAGATCGCCCAGAAGCCCTTCGGTTCCGTCCTGCTGTGGGTCCTGGGAATCGCGCTCGTGGGCATGGCCCTGTGGCGGCTGTCCGAGGCCGCGTTCGGGGTCACGGGCCCCGACGGACAGAAGGCGTCCAAGCGGCTGGCCTCGGCGGGACGCGCCGTCTTCTACGGCTTCGTCTCCTACTCGGTCCTGATGTTCGCCGCGGGCGACAAGGGCAGCGGCAGCGGTTCGAGCGACGCGCGGTCGCAGGACGTCACGGCGAAGGTGCTGGACATGCCGGGCGGCCGCTGGCTGGTGGGTGCCGCCGGAGCGGCCGTCGCCGGCGCCGGTCTGTACATAGCCGGCCGGGCCGCGCTCCGTAAGTTCCACAAGCATCTGCGGATGGGCGAGATGTCACCCGGCCAGCGACGTGGCGTGGACATCACCGGAGTCTTCGGCGGAGTGTCCCGCGGCGTCCTCTTCGCCGTCGCGGGCGGATTCGCCGTGGCCGCCGCGGTGAAGGCGCGGTCCGGTGAGGCGAAGGGCATGGACGACACCCTGCGCTCCTTCAGCTCGACACCGGCCGGCCCCTGGCTGCTGGCGCTGGTCGCGGTGGGCCTGGCCGCCTTCGGCCTCTTCTCCTGGGCGAATGCCCGGTGGCGCAGGATCTGAGGAGACGAGGCGGGGCGGGAGTGTTCTCCCGCCCCGCCCCTCGCGTTCGGCGGTGTTACGGCTTGGGCAGCTCGCACCCTTCGCGGTCCAGGTCGAACGCGTTGCCTGCGCCGATGCACGGCACGATGCCGTAGGTCTCCTGGGCGTAGTTGATGCCCTGGCGGACCGTCACCTTGCCGTCCTCGTCCACCTCGCACGGGTTGTTGTCCGTGCACTCCTGCCCGTCCTCGTTACCGGTGTTGTTGACGGCGACGACCTTGCCGGTGGCGTCGTCGATCACCGGCGAGCCCGACGTACCGCCGATGGTCTCGCAGGCCGAGGTGTAGCGGACCGAGTCCTTCCAGGTCCACTCCCCCTCCTTGAGGCGGTAGACGAACCCGTCGACGTTGCAGCTGTACGTGCGCTTCCAGTAGCCGGACGCCACGGTGATCGCGGTGCCCTGCGTCGGATGCGCGGTGTCGAGCTCCAGCGCCTGGATCCCGTAGTCGCTCTCGATCTGGGCGTAGGTGGAGGTGAGCTGGTACACCGATATGTCGGTGTCCGTCATCGTCCCGTACGCGACCTTGCTCGCCCGCACCGTGCCGGCGTCGCCGCCCGCGTCGTCGAGCAGGGTGAAGCTCCGGGTGGACGGCTGGTCGAGCACGACCTCACCGGGTCCCGGGAAGCCGGACTCCAGGCAGTGCCCGTTGGACAGCACGAGCGCGGGGTCGTCCGGCTGGGAGTCGGGCGTACGGATGACCGAGCCCGAACAGTTGCTGAGTGCCACGGTGCCGGCGAAGCCGACCGCCTTGGTCCTGGCCTTGCTCTTGACGGCGGCATGGCTCGATGAAGCCGATGCCTTGACCGTGCTGGGCGCTGCCGCGTCGTGGCTTGTGGCCGCGACTGCGGGCGCCGTGCCTGCTCCGAGGAGCAGCACGGCGAAGAGCGCACCGACGAGAGGCTTGTGCATGTGGGGGTCCCCTCTAGTGACCTGCGCAGAGCATGTGGGGTCTCTGCGCCCGGAGTTCTTCCGTTTTTGACATGCGCATGTTGGCGCATTGAGGGGAGTCGCACAAGGGGTGGATTCAGGCCGCGCGAGCTTCGACGCTTCCGGCCGGGCGCTCAGGTCACCAGGCCCTGGCGGTAGGCGTAGACGACCGCCTGCACACGGTCACGCAGTCCGAGCTTGGTGAGGATGCGCGAGACGAAGGTCTTGACGGTCTCCGGACTGATCAGCAGGGTCACGGCGATCTCGCTGTTGGAGAAGCCGTCCGCGATGAGCCGCAGGACCTCCAGTTCGCGTGGGGTCAGCGGGAGATCGTCCGGGGTGTCGCCGGTCGGCCTGATCCGGGCCGCGTACCTGCCCACCAGCTTCCGGGTCACCTCGGGGTCCAGCAGCGCCTGGCCCGTCTCCACGGTCCGGATCCCGTGCAGCAGCTGGGCGGGCGGCGCATCCTTGAGCAGGAAGCCGCTCGCCCCGGCGCGCAGCGCTTCGTAGACGTACTCGTCCAGGTTGAACGTGGTCACGACGAGCACCTTGACCGGGTGCTGCACTCCGGCACCGGCCAGCAGACGGGTGGCCTCGATGCCGTCGAGCACCGGCATGCGGATGTCCATCACCACGACGTCCGGCCGCAGTTCACGGGCGAGGTCGACCGCGGACTGCCCGTCCCCGCACTCGCCCGCCACCTCGAGGTCGGGCTGGGCGTCGATGATCGTGGCCAGCCCGGTGCGGACCAGCACCTGGTCGTCGCAGATGAGGACCCGGATCGGGGGGGCCGTCATGAGGCGCTCCCCGCGGGTATCCGGGCCCGGACGACGAAGCCGCCGCCCGTGCTCGGGTCGGCGCTGAATTCGCCGCCCAGGACGTCGACCCGGTCGCGGAGACCCACCAGGCCCCGCCCGCTCCCGCCGGGGACCCTGGTCCTCGATCCGGAGCCGTCCGTGCTGACCTCCACGGTGATCTCTCTTTCGCTGTGCTGCACCTGCACCGAAGTACGGCTTCCATGAGCGTACTTGAGGGCGTTCGTCAGGGCTTCCTGCACGACCCGGTAGGCCACGAGGTCGGCGCTTCCGGTCGATGCCGCCTGTGTGCCCTCCTCGGTGAACTCCACCGTCTGTCCGGCCCGCCGGGTCTGCTCCACGAGGGTGAGGATCCTGCCGACGGTCGGCGTCCTGGCCTCGGTGCCGTGGTCGGGGTTGAGCAGGTCGAGCAGGTGGCGCAGGTCGGTGATGGCCCGCCGGCCGGTGTCGGTGACCGTGGTCAGGGTCTCGTCGAGCCGCTCGGGTGCGGCGGTCAGATACCGTGCCGCCTCGGCCTGCACCACCATCGCCGTCACATGGTGGGTCACCACGTCGTGCAACTCACGGGCGATGCGGGTGCGTTCGGCGACGATGGTGTCCTCGGCGACGCGGCGGCGGCGTTCGGCCTCCAGGGTGCGGGTGTAGCGCAGCCACGACCCGGCTCCCCAGGCGAGCGCCAGCGCCAGATAGAACGCCACGTAGTCGGTCACGGGCTCACCGGGCCCGACCTGGGCCAGCGCGACCGCCAGCGCTACGAACGCCCCCGAGAGGACGAGCACGGTGGCGCGCCGGTGCCGTTCCAGATGGGACCCCGCGCTCAGCAGGGCGATGGGCAGCGCGGTCCCTGCGAGCAGGTGGTAGCCGCGGAGTTGGTCCAGGGCGAAGCCGAGCGAGACCAGCGCGAGACAGACCACGGGCAACCGTCGCCGGACGGCGAGCGGGAGGCACTGGAGGGCGATGGCGACGGCGGCCAGCGCATCGAGGGACCGGCCGGGCACGCCACCGACGTCCGTCCCACGGTTGTGGAGCGCCGGTACGAGCGACGCGACGAAAAAGGCCAGCCCGAGCGGGAGATCGCGAACCGTGACGTCCAACCGGCGCCACAGCTCCGGGAACTTCCGAAGATTGGTCACCGGGAGACTGTAGTGGTGTCGGCCGCGGTCTCGGTAACACGCCGGCTGCGGCGGGGCACCAGGTTGCCGCGCCGGTGGGCCAGCCACATGAACGCGGCCGTCAGGAGCACACCGAACAGTACGGAGTACACACTCGCCTCCGGGCCGAAGTCACCGCCGGTGATCCACTTCGAGCCCGAGGTGGCGGAGTCGAGTATCCCCTTCTGGGTGTCGTTGCCCGAGACCTCGGTGCTGAAGATGCCGGACGCGGCGAAGTTCCAGCCGAAGTGCAGGCCCATGGGCAGCCACAGCTTGCGGGTCGCGGCATACGCTGCGGCCAGCATGCCGCCGGCCTCGATGGCGATGGCGACGGCGCCCCACAGGCTGGCGTTCGGGTTGAGCAGATGCATCAGGCCGAACAGCGCACCGGTCAGCACCAGTGAGAGCCAGGTGCCGGCCCGCTCCTCGATCAGCCGGAACAGGACGCCGCGGAACACCACTTCCTCCGTCACGGCGGCGGCCGCCATGAAGCCGAACAGCCCCACCGCGCCGGTGACCGAGCCCAGGCCGTTGACCTTGTAGTCACCGGCGAAGGCCAGGTTCACGATGACGGCCCCGAACAGGGCGACGCCGATCAGCACCCCGCGGCCGACGGCCGGCGCCGCATCCTCGAAGGACATCTCCGCGACGGTACGGCGCTCGGTCCGCCCGACCACCCACCGGTAGGCGAACACGGCCAGGACGGCGGTCAGCAGGCCGCCGACGAGCGTGAGCCACGGGTTCCCGTCGACCGCCGCAACGCACTGGCCTCCGATCATCCACACCGCCACGACGGTCAGCAGCTGCCAGACGACTCTCATGCGAACTCCTTTGCCAGGTCCGCGGACACCCCGCCGCGGCTTCGCTCGAACGCTACGGATCCGGCGGTCCGGAATCGTCACCGCACGGTGGACACCTGCGCGTAGCTCGCACGGGGGACGGCGGGGCCCGGGCTCACCGGTTCCGTCCTCAATCGCCGGACAGGCTCTGGTGCGGGTGCCCCGCGGGGGTGCGCCCTTGCGCGGTGGGTGGGGGGCGGTGCCCCTCCGGGGCGTCTCCTCAAAAATGGCGTGTTCACCCGGGTCCGAGAGGGGGGCCGGGTCGTACGCCATTTCCT
>NZ_JBHVWF010000050.1:0-50725 GCF_042882365.1 Streptomyces sp. NPDC058221
CGGGGGGGTGCCCCTATGGGTTTGGTCAAGCTGATCGGGCGGGTTGGGGCTCGTAGAAGGTGCCGTCGCGGAGCATCGCAAAGAGGACATCGGCTCGTCGTCTCGCGAGGCAGAGGAGGGCTTGAGTGTGGTGCTTGCCCTGGGCGACTTTCTTGTCGTAGTAGGCCCGGGATGCCGGGTCGCCGAGGGCGGCGAACGCGGAGAGGAAGAAGGCCCGCTTGAGCTGTTTGTTCCCTCTCCGGGACGGCTGTTCACCGCGGATTGAGGAACCCGAATTGCGGGTTGCCGGAGCGAGCCCGGCGTAGGCGGCGAGGTGGGCGGCGGAGGGGAAACTGCTGCCGTCGCCGACCTCGATGAGGATCCTGGCTCCGGTCCTGATCCCGACTCCTGGCATCGAGATCAGGACCTGCGAAAGAGGGTGGGCCTCCAGCAGTTCCTCGATCCGCCCGGCCAGGAGCTTGCGCTGGTCAAGGACGGCGGCGAGCGAGCCGGCCAGGCTCGGGACGATCAGCGCGGCCGCTTCGGTGCCGGGAACGACCACGGTCTGCTCGTTCAGCGCGGTGAATATGTCCTGGACCAGCCGCTCGGCCATCCGCGGCGCCTTCGGCCGCAGCAGCGTGACCAGCCGCCGACGGCCTGCCTTGCGGATCTGGGCCGGTGACCCGAACCGCTCCAGCAGGGCCAGGACAGCCGGGTGTTGCAACCGCGGGCCCAGGACACGCTCCAGGGACGGGTGGATCTGGGTCAGCAGACCGTGGAGTCGGTTCGCGACCCGGGTGGCCTCACCGGTCAGGTCGTCGTCGAAGCCGACGATCATCTCCAGCTCGGCGATCGTCTCGTCTTCGAGGTCGACCGAGCGCAGGGTGTGAGGCATCGCGCGGGCGGCGTCGGCGATGATGAACGCGTCCCTCGCGTCGGTCTTGGCCTCGCCGGGATAGAGGTCGGCGATCCGCCGCATCGTCAGGCCGGGCAGGTAAGCGACGGGGCAGCCCATGTCCCTCGCCACCGCCAGGGGCAGGGCTCCAATCGAGGCCGGCTGGTCGACCACGACCAGCACCGTTCCGTGCTTGTCCTGGAGTTTCGCGAACAGCTCGCGGAGCTTGGGCTCGGTGTTGGGCAGGCGTTTGTCGAACGCCTTCTTCCCGGCCGGGGTGACGGCGGTGGCGTGGTGTTCGCCCTTGCCGACGTCCAGGCCGAGATAGACGTCGATGTCGCCGGTCTCGATCACGTGCATCCTCCGGTCGTGCTTCTGCCCGGCCTCGTCCACGGCACCGATCGCCACATCCACATTACGAAGAGCCTCCCGGCCTGCGGACAGGCCGGTGGTCATGCCCCTAATCAGCGGTCAATCAGTGCCTCCGGGCTCGGTGACACCACCCCCCGGATCATGATTAACAAGGGGGGGAAGTCATGCCGAGCCCGGAGGCCGGGAGCCCCGTTGCGGGGCCACCAAAAAGGTAATGGGGGGGGCACCGCTGCGGGCCCGGAGGGTCCCGCGCCGTGGTCGGCCCGAGGATGTCCCGGCCCGGGCAGCAGAGAAGCCCCCCCCTGGAATTCGCCGCTAGCCCGGGGTTTCTCTGCATGGAGCGGGTGACGAGAATCGAACTCGCGCTCTGAGCTTGGGAATCACCCGGCACTTGCGCATATGGGCGGCACTTGGCCTGCGAAAATGGCTGCCGCAGGGGGAACGCTGGGATCCCACCCGAACCCGTGTTGACCGTTGTCTACCGCCCTACTGGCACGTCGTGGCACGTCGGCGCCGGCCATATACCGGTCCGGTCCGTGCCCACTGCAGTGGCCACTTCGATGGGCACCGCCCGCTGAGTCACTTCAACCTTGATGCTTCCGGTCCAGGCATTACGGAGATGGCAGGGAGGCTGACGGCATCGCCGATTCGGCAGATCGTCGGGCAGCAAGGCGCGAGACGGCTTCCGCCTCGCGCGTGGCGAACTCTCGCCGCTTGCCGCGGGCCCGTCGAAGAGAGCGGATCGCTTCTGTTGTGGCCGCCACCACGGGCAGAAGAGTGATGAAGACGAGGCCAGCAGCGATGGCCAGCAGGCAGAACCTTGCTGTCGCCGGGTCCGCTCCGCTGATCTCACCTGGCCCGCCACTCTCGGCCAACCAACTCAACGCGTTGATCACGCACATGACCATGGTGATCCCGAGGTAGGTCCATGCCACGTAGAGAAGGACCGAAGGCAGGGCACGCCGGTCCTGCCGACTGACGGACGTCCAGTCTCTGCGTACTTGAGCGAGGCCTGCGTCATCGTCTACGACGGCGATGGTGCCGAGACACTCCGCCGCCAGGCGATCCCGCTCGTCGCGTACCGCCCACACACGCTTCATCACCTGGTGAACTTCGACAGTTCCAATTGCCCAGACCACAGGTGCGACGGCTGCGACAGTTGTCGCGTAGGGCTCAGACATATCCATGTCGTCATTCTGCGACCTGGCCAGGTGAGGTGCCCTTGGATTTCTGGATCCTCTGAAGCCGGCGTCTACGCGAATCACGATCTCCACCGCTTCTCCGGGTATCCCCTCCGCAGCCGCACTCGGCTGAATCTCTGGATTGCGGGGCCGGCTCCCTTACTGGGTCTTTTGGAGAGGGAGCGCGCCCGGGCGAAAGACTTCAGCAGGTGCCGTAAGCCTGGTGGTAAGGCAGTTCCGCGTCGGTGGCCCTGAGGAAGTGCCGGGCTCGAACCCGCCCGCCGGCCGTTGTGGCACGACTTCACTCCCCGGGCAGGCTCTCAGGGAAAGAGGGCCTGCCCGTCGTCGGCCAAGCCGTCTCAGAAGGGCAGGTCAGCGGATTGTGAAGGTGCCGTCCATCGGCTCCGCCCTGATGCCGATGGCCCCGCGACCACTGGGGGTAGCGGAGGAGGCTGCTGGCCGTCTACGTATCACTGAGACGGATGGCCATTACGGTTCCGTCAGCCCGGATCGAGACCGCGTTCCAGCCCTTCGCCGTGCTGTGCCGCGGCCACTCGTCTCGCAGGTCGTACGTGTGACGGCGATACTCGTTGACGTGCCCTTTGCGAACGTGGCCGTAGAGGCTGGAGTGAAGCCCGGAGAACGCTTCGACCCGGACGCCGTTGAGGCGGTAAATGTGATCGGTGCCGACGAAGTCAATGCCGTGGATGCTGTGAGCGGCGTCTCGTACCTTGCCCGTGCGGGCAAGACTGTCGTGCTGGAAGTGGCGTCGTCCCTGGTCCGTCGTGAGGTACTGCCCGGTCGGCTTTCCCCCGCCGGTGAACGCGGTCAGCATCGCTGCTGCGGTGCGCGCCAGAACGATGTTGAACCAGGTGAAGTCTTCGGCGACCACATGAAACCCCGGTAGGACCTCAGCAGAACCGTCTTCGTACCTGACGGCGTCGGCCATCAGGTTTCCCCGGTTCAGGACGAGGTCCAGGTCGGCTCCCGGCTTCCCCGCTGCTGGGTTCAGCGCGGTCGTGCCGGGCGCCTCCAGAGCGTGCAGGACGAGGCTCTCCTTCGAAGGGATCTCCGTGCCAATGAGCAGGTAGGGCACGGACCCATAGGGCCCGATGTGCACCGACTCGACGTGCGCACTGGCGTTGCTGAGCTGCTTGTACACCTGGTGCACACTGCTGTGGGTGCCCTTGGAGGCCAGCAGGAGGACCTTGGACGGCTGCCCGGGTCGCCAGGCTTCGACGAAGAACTGCGGCCGACGCTGCAGCGCTTCTGGGCGAGGCCCGTCGCCGGTCCCCAGCTTGGGCCAGCCGGCCTTCAGTGCGATGTCCGCCGGGATGATGGAGACGAGATGGTCGGGATAACGGGACCTGACGATCGCCTCGGCCAACAGTGAGGCGAACCCGGCACCGATCTCCCCCGACTGCGTGGCCTTGTAGAAGCGCAGAAGGTCGCGGCCCTCGGACGACAGTTTCAGGTACTGCCCGTGGTTCTGCTCCAGGGCCTGGCTGTAGCGCAGACTTCCCCAATGCTCCGCGAGCCCTCGCCCGGCCCCCTGACGCGACACCGCCGCGCCAAGCCCCATGGCGTGCAGAAGTTGCCACGGGGTGATGGTCAGCGATCGCGGCGCCTTCCTGACGGTACGGAAGTCTCTCCGCCTGCGCAGCGGACGGTGCTTCTTGGCGCTGCGCTTCTCGTCCTCCTCCGCCGTTGCCCCGTGAACCTCCGCGGTCAGTTCGTGAGATGAGCGGACCTGGACATGAGCGTCGACAGCCAGCTCATCCAGGATCTGAGTGGTGGCCTTTGACCCGTCTCCGATTCCGTCCTCTTTCACGGGCGACCCTTCGTCGATGCGTGCCGTTCGCGCGGGACCGGACGACGGTAGGAACGGGTACGGGGGCGCACGCAAGTACGCATTGACGGGTGATGGCGGGAAACACTTCGCGTCTTTCACCTTCAGGCGGAGCCTGATCAGGCCCGGCCGAAACCGTACGGCAGCCGCCGTCAACGGCATCCCTGGTGAGCCGTTCCTGGATGGTTGTCTACGGTCCGTGGAAGCCGCACCTGACCGCTGTTGTCCGCTCAGTGGGCACGGCTGCGGCATGGCCGCTGAGGTCTGATCGGCTCGATGCGCATCCTGCCGAGCTTCCAGTTTCCATGCGGCCATCAGTCTTCGGGCGGAGCTTCCACTTCCTGGAGCCGTTCGCCGATGTCCTCGCCCCATGCCTGTGCCCACTTCCGCAGGCCGGTGATTCCTTGTTCGTCGAGCCCGTAGGCGGCGAATTCTGTGTCGTCGATCCAGTCGGCTCCGCCCAGTCGGGCTTGCAGCTCGCTCAGGTCGAAGGAGTCGCGCGCGTGGCGCCGTCCTAGCTCTTCGAGTTCGACATGGCTCCAGCGGTTCGCAGCGGCCTGCACGTCGATCAGGTCCCTGGCGAGTCCGCGGTCGGCCAGGGCGCGGACCTTGGTCCCCACGACATCTTCGAGGGACAGCACCAAGCCGTGTTCGGTGCGTACGGGCGGCCGCCAGAGTGCTTCCTTGAGGATGTCGACCTCGCACTCTTCACGGCTGGCGGGGTCGGTGACGATCAGACGGGCGGAGAGCGGGTCTGTTTCCAGCGCGCTGACCTGCCACCCGCGTTGTTCCAGGCCCGTTCGCACGGAAGTGGCAATGTCCTCCATACGATCTGGGTTCTCGGTCGCGACATCGAGGTCCTGGCTGAGCCGGTCGACCAGGCCGTGTGCCTGGACCGCGTAGCCGCCGGTAAGCGCCAGAGGGTAGGAGCCGCCTACAGCGAGCACGTCTGCAAGCAGGCGACGGTGCAGGTCGGTGAGGTTCACGCAGCGGCCCGGGCCCGTTGGGCGAGTTCGTCGAAGGAGCGTTCCCAGACTTCACGGACATCACGGCTGATCAGCGTACGCAGTGTGGGCCACAAGCTGACGACGAGGCCGCGATTGAGATACCGGACCAGATCGTCGTGCTGGCCCTCGGCCAGCACGATGCGGTAGTAGCTCATCCGCAGCCGGGGCTGATCGAGATCGAATGTGGTCAGTCCCGACCACGCCAGGTGAAGTGGCAGGCTCACTGTGCCGTGCTCAGGGCCGGCAAGTTCGGAGAGTGCTGCTGGCAGGCGCCGGGCGAACTTGGCGCGGCGGAGATCGGAAAGGCTGGGCTGTGATGCCATACGTCGATTATCCAGGGAGAGGCGACCGAAGCCGACCGAACGGTGACGAGCTGCCGCGTATAAAGAAGCCCCCGGCCGCTGGCCTGGGGCTTTTCCATGGAGCGGGTGACGAGAATCGAACTGGCGCTCTGAGATTGGGAATCAACGGTTCTTGGACAGCCAAAACCGACCTGACCCGCAGGTTCGACTGGAGGGTGCGAGGTCGGTGTGGTCTCTGCGTGCCGCACGTGACCGCTGTTGTCCGCTTCGAAGGGCACGGATGGGGCACGCCGACGGCAGGTCATCAACCTGAGGTGATAGGCCGAAGCAGTGGCGGGAAGCGGAAGCCTCCCGTGGTGCAGACGCCGCGGTGACGCAGGCGTCAGGCCCAGAAGGCTTCGGTGACGACGATCTGTGGGTCGGCGTGGCGGCGCATGAAGGTGTAGATGAGCCAGCCGCGTCCGCCGGCCAGGTCCACGATGTGGGGGCCGCCGGGGTTCGTGGAAGCCACTGGCCGGACGGTCATCCAGCGCGGGAGCGAGACGTCGGCGTCGATTCCCCGGAAGTACGGGTCTTCAGCGGTGATCAGTTCCGCACGAGCACTCATGACCAGGTCACTGCCTTCGGCAGGCATGCTTTGGAAGTCGTGCTGCGCCTGCTTCGTCCAGTCCATCTGCCAGGGCGGCCGGAGTGGTTCGTCGATCACTCTCCGGGCTTCCTCTCGGCGGCTTCGTGCCGGAGGCGGCTGTACTCCTCCAGAAGCCGGGTGGACTCCTCGGGGTCCTCGGACTTGGCGGCGCGGGCTTCGAGGTCGCGAAGGTGCGAGTCGAGGACGGGATTCCGCGCGATGGCGTACTGCGTCCACCACAGGCGCATGAAGGCGGGCACGGGCGTGATGTTGAAGGCGTCGCCGATAACGCGCTTCCAGTGCGCCTCAAAGTCCGGGAGGAGGTGCGGAGCGTGTTCCTGAATCGCCAACCGAAGTGCTTGAGGCGTGCGTTCGGGCATGGGCGGCAACCGCAGGGGTTCCCCCTCGTACCCATCGAAGTGGAGTGCATGGGCGGGCATGGTTCGGGCTCCTTGGTATGAAGGGTGGGTCAGGCCGCCTCGTGCCGGTCCTCGTGCGACTGGTGCCGACGGGCCATCTCCTCGAACCACTCGGCCGGCACCAGGTAGGCGACCGTCTTCCCTTTGCGGGTGATGGCGGCGGCCTCACCGGCGATCCGGGTCCGGTCCAGGATCTCGCCCATCCCCTTGCGCAGGTCGATGGTTGTGTACGACTTCGTCTCCATACGCTGAAGCATATAACAACTATCATAGTTGACATATGTGCTCGAGAGGCGCTGGCGCCCCGAAGGGGCCGACGGGCGCGTTGGGTGCATAACGGGCGCGCGGGGCACTCTCGATCGGACTTGAACAACAACAAAGCCCCGGCCGTCGGCCTGGGGCTTTTGATGGAGCGGGTGACGAGAATCGAACTCGCGCTCTGAGCTTGGGAAGCTCATGTTCTACCATTAAACTACACCCGCGTAACGCACTGGCTGACCAGCGACGCATCGTCCCACACTGTACCCCATCGCAGACCCCCCGAGGTGTGAGCCCGAGTGCGGGACGTCGTGGGGGTGTGCTGCGTCGAGGGGTGGACGTGGCTGAGTGGGGCGGGAGTTGGGGGGCGTAGCGTGGGTGTCGGAGTGCCGGGTGCAGCTGCGTCCCGTTCATCCCCTAATGTGGCTTTCTCGTCCACGGCTTGATGGGGAAGGGACTTGATGGACTCCTTGGAGCGCACCGTCGTCCGCTGTGCCGAAGGGCACGTTTTCGCTACCGCTTCGTTCCCGATGCAGCAGCTCGGGTCCGGGCGGATCGGTCCCGGACGGCTTATCCGCTGTCCTCGTTGCGCGCGGTTGCGGCATGCCGTGCCGGTGGCGTTCGAGGAGCGGTAGAGCTTCCGGGACGGTGGCGACAGGCGCGCGGGGCGGCCCGATGCGGGCGGGTCCGCGCGTTCTGCGTATCCTCGGTGGGTGCTTCTCTCAGACAAGGACATCCGGGCCGAGATCGACGCCGGACGCGTACGTATTGATCCTTTCGATACGTCGATGGTGCAGCCCTCGAGCATCGATGTGCGGCTCGACCGCTACTTCCGGGTGTTCGAGAACCACCGCTATCCGCATATCGATCCCGCCGTGGAGCAGGTCGACCTGACCCGCACCGTCGAGCCGGACGGGGACGAGGCGTTCATCCTCCACCCCGGTGAGTTCGTGCTCGCCTCGACGTACGAGGTCATCTCGCTGCCCGACGATCTCGCGTCGCGGCTGGAGGGCAAGAGTTCGCTCGGCCGGCTCGGGCTGGTGACGCATTCGACGGCCGGGTTCATCGATCCGGGGTTCTCCGGGCACGTGACCCTGGAGCTGTCGAATCTGGCGACGCTGCCCATAAAGCTCTGGCCGGGGATGAAGATCGGCCAGCTGTGCATGTTCCGGCTGACTTCTCCGTCCGAGTTCCCGTACGGCTCCGAGCGGTACGGGTCGCGGTACCAGGGGCAGCGCGGTCCGACCGCGTCGCGCTCGTACATGAACTTCCACCGGACGCAGGTGTGATGCCCGATGAGCGATGACGTGCGGGAGAACCTGACGTACGAGGGCTTCGGGCATGCCGTGCGGGAGCTGGCGCAGGCCGTGGCCGACGACGGGTACGAGCCGGATGTGGTGCTGAGCATCGCGCGCGGCGGGGTCTTCGTCGCGGGCGGGCTGGCGTACGCGCTGGACTGCAAGAACATCCACCTGGTGAACGTGGAGTTCTACACGGGGGTGGGCACCACGCTGGAGATGCCCGTCATGCTGGCGCCCGTGCCCAATGTCATCGACTTCTCGCAGAAGAAGGTGCTGATCGCCGACGACGTCGCCGATACCGGGAAGACGCTGAAGCTGGTGCGCGACTTCTGTATCGATCATGTCGCCGAGGTGCGCTCCGCGGTCATCTACGAGAAGTCGCACTCGCTCGTGAAGTGCGAGTACGTGTGGAAGAAGACCGATCAGTGGATCAACTTCCCGTGGAGTGTGGAGAAGCCGGTCGTGCGGCGCAGCGGGCAGGTTCTGGACGCCTGAGCAGCGCGCTGAACATGAGAGACCCCCGGGGCCGCCAGGCCCCGGGGGTCTCTCATGTCGTGCACGCCCGGATCTCTCGGATCGGGTCAGATCGTGCCCAGCTTCAGGATCGACACCAGCGCGATCAGCTGGATCGCGCTCGCGCCCAGTGCCTTCGGCCACGGCAGGTCGTGCGACTTGCTCACCATCGAGGTGAGCAGGGCCGCCGCGGCCAGCCAGGTGATCCAGCCGAGGATCTGGACCAGGGAGTTCTCGCCTCCCAGGAACAGTGCGAAGACCAGGCGGGGGGCGTCCGTGACCGACATGATCAGCATGGAGAGGCCCACCGTCGGCTGCCAGGCGCCGTCGCCGCCCAGCTGACGGGCGAGGGTGTGGGTGACCGCGCCCAGGACCAAGCCGCCGAGCACGAAGCCGACGCCCGTGATGATCACGTACGGGATGGCGCTGCCGACCGGGGCGTGGATCGCGTCGTCGCGGGCCTGGTCGAAGCCGAACAGCGCCAGCAGGCCGTAGAGGAACGTGACGATGAGCGCCGGGCCCCAGACGGGGTAGTCGCGCATCTGCCAGAACGTCGGGCCGGGGCGCGTCACGATGCCGCTCAGCAGCTGCTTCCAGTGCAGGCGCGGGCCTGCGGGCTGGGCGGGGGCCTGGCCGGCGCGGTAGGTGTTGCCGTCGCCGTACGGGTCCTCGTTGATGCTGAAGGCCTGCGTGTGGCCGGGGTTGTTGGCGTACGGGTCGCCCTGGTGCGGTTGGTGGGGCTGCTGGGGGTACGGGTCGGCGAAGTACTCCGGTTCCTCGGCTCTGCCGCCGTTGTAACCACCGCCCGGGTGATAGCCGCCGTTGTTGTATCCGCCGCCGTTGTGCGGGGCGCCGTTTCCTCCCGCCTGCGGCCATTGCTGCTGTCCGTACGGCGGTGGTGCCTGATTGCCGTACGGCTGCTGCCGCGGTTGCTGCTGCGCTTGCTGCGGGGTGCGGTTGTCCCGGCCGCGTCCGATCCTGAATCCAGCCACGTAATCGAACGTACCTGGTCCGTCCGGGTCGGGTGGGAGGGGCGGGGGAACTGGGCCGCCTTTGCGGCCTACCTGTGACATCCCCTAAGGGAACCCCGGGGGGTTGTCCACAGGGTCCCGGGTGGGGGCCCGGCCCGTGCTCAGTCCGTCAGGAACAGCGCGCTGGTGAACGTGATCAGCGGGCGGTCCGGGGTGGCCGCCGGGTACAGCGCGATCAGATCCGCCGTCTCGCCACGGTGGGTGCGGACCACCGTGTCCGGCTTCTTGTCGCCGTCGAAGTCCGCGTAGCGGATGAGGAGGGTCGTTTCTGCGCGGGACGGGGCGGCGCTGCCCGGGCTCTTGCGCAGGGGGGCTGCCGGGAGCTTTCCCGCCGGGGCCTCGAAGCGGTACGGGCCGCCGGGTCGTCCCGGTCCGTCGGGGCCGCCGAGCAGCAGCGTGCCCTTGGCGGCGGTGCCGGGCTCGTGGGGGCGGGCGGCGTACACCAGGTCGTCGTAGCCGTCGCCGTTCGTGTCCGCCCGGGGCTCGGGGGCGGACAGTGCCGGGCCGGCCCCCGGGATGGTGCCGCCGGCGGCGTGCGGGCGGCCGTCGCGGGTGAAGGGGCCGCGCAGGAGACTGAAGCGGCCCGCGCTCGCCGTCACGGCCAGATCGGGCTTCCTGTCGCCGTCGAAGTCGCCGCACACGGGGTGGTCGGGCCACTCGTTGCCGAAGCGGGCCCGGTCCGGGATGTGCAGCGCGACCGCCTTGCCGGTGAGGCCCGCGGGGGAGCCGAAGAGGATCTGCAGCGGTACGGGCGGGCGGCCGATGCCGTTGTACGGGGGATCGGTGGCCACGACCAGATCGGTGAAGCCGTCCCGGTCCAGGTCGCACGAGGCCTCGGCGTCGAACGCCGAGGGGAGGGTGTCGCCGATCTTGGCGGCGTTCGCGTGCGCGCTGAGCAGCTGGCGTACCGACGGGTCCAGGCCCCGGGAGGCGGAGCCGTACACGATGCCGATCCCCGCGTCGTCGCCGTGGCTGTCGGATGCGGGCTTCACCAGGTTGTTCAGGACGAGATCGCGGTGGCCGTCGCCGTTGAAGTCGTCGGGGGTGTGGCTGCCGCTGCCGCGCGGTACGGGGTGATGCTCGGCGCCCGCGACCCCGGACAGGGCGGTGGGCGGGGCGTCGCCGTTCTTGGCCGAGGCCGCTTCGGAGGCGGGGGAGCCCGTGCAGGCGGCCAGCAGGAGTGCGCAGGCGCAGCCGGCCGCAGTGGTTGCCGTCGCCCTTGCGATACGTATCCGCACAGGAGTACCTCGTCCGTCCGTCGGTGCTCACCCGTCCCGGTGGCCGCCCCACATGATGCGTCACGGGAGCGGCAAAGCAGAAGCGGCCGGTCCTGCCCCCGAGGCAGGTCCGGCCGCTGGTGCAACGCGGTGGCGCGCTACCGGTTACTTCACCGGTTCCGGCTCCGGCGCGTCAGCCGTTTCCGGCTCGCCCGCCGGGTCTGCCGGGGTCTTCACGGAGTCGAGCAGCAGCTGCGAGACGTCGACCACCTGGATCGACTCCTTGGCCTGGCCGTCGTTCTTCTTGCCGTTGACCGAGTCGGTCAGCATGACCAGGCAGAACGGGCACGCCGTGGAGACGATGTCGGGGTTGAGGGAGAGGGCCTCGTCGACGCGCTCGTTGTTGACGCGCTTGCCGATCCGCTCCTCCATCCACATCCGGGCACCGCCGGCGCCGCAGCAGAAGCCGCGCTCCTTGTGGCGGTGCATCTCCTCGTTCCGCAGACCAGGGACCTTCGCGATGATCTCGCGCGGGGGCGTGTAGATCTTGTTGTGACGGCCCAGGTAGCAGGGGTCGTGGTACGTGATCAGGCCCTCGACCGGGGTCACCGGGATCAGCTTGCCCTCGTCCACCAGGTGCTGGAGCAGCTGTGTGTGGTGGATGACCTCGTACTCGCCGCCGAGCTGCGGGTACTCGTTCGCGATGGTGTTGAAGCAGTGCGGGCAGGTCGCGACGATCTTCTTCGTTGCCTTGGCCTTCTTGGTGGAGTCGTCCTCGTCGTCCTCGCCGAACGCCATGTTCAGCATCGCGACGTTCTCCTGGCCGAGCTGCTGGAACAGCGGCTCGTTGCCCAGGCGGCGGGCCGAGTCACCCGTGCACTTCTCGTCGCCGCCCATGATCGCGAACTTGACGCCCGCGATGTGGAGGAGTTCGGCGAAGGCCTTGGTGGTCTTCTTCGCGCGGTCCTCCAGGGCGCCGGCGCAGCCGACCCAGTAGAGGTAGTCGACCTCGGTGAGGTCCTCGACGTCCTTGCCGACGATCGGGACCTCGAAGTCGACCTCCTTGGTCCACTCGACGCGCTGCTTCTTGGCGAGACCCCAGGGGTTGCCCTTCTTCTCCAGGTTCTTGAGCATCGTGCCCGCCTCGGACGGGAACGCGGACTCGATCATCACCTGGTAGCGGCGCATGTCGACGATGTGGTCGATGTGCTCGATGTCGACCGGGCACTGCTCCACGCACGCACCGCAGGTGGTGCAGGACCACAGGACGTCCGGGTCGATGACGCCGTTCTCCTCGACCGTGCCGATCAGCGGGCGCTCGGCCTCGGCGAGGGCGGCCGCGGGAACGTCCTTGAGCTGCTCCTCGGTCGCCTTCTCGTTGCCCTCCATGTCCTTGCCGCCGCCGGCCAGCAGGTACGGGGCCTTGGCGTGCGCGTGGTCGCGCAGGGACATGATCAGGAGCTTCGGGGAGAGCGGCTTGCCGGTGTTCCAGGCGGGGCACTGCGACTGGCAGCGGCCGCACTCCGTGCAGGTGGAGAAGTCGAGGATGCCCTTCCAGGAGAACTGCTCGACCTGGGAGACACCGAAGGTGTCGTCCTCGCCCGGGTCCTCCCAGTCGATCTCCTTGCCGCCCGAGGTCATCGGCTGCAGCGCGCCGAGTGCGACCGCACCGTCGGCGTTCCGCTTGAACCAGATGTTCGGGAAGCCGAGGAAGCGGTGCCAGGCGACACCCATGTTGGTGTTGAGCGACACCGTGATCATCCAGATCAGCGAGACGCCGATCTTGATCATCGCGACGAAGTAGATGAGGTTCTGCAGCGTGCCGAGCGCGAGCCCCTTGAAGGCGAGGACCAGCGGGTACGAGACGAAGTACGCGGCCTCGTAGCCGCCGACGTGGTGGATCGCGCCCTCGAGACCGCGCAGGGTCAGGATCGCCAGGCCGATGACGAGGATGACGTACTCGACGAAGTACGCCTGCCAGGCCTTGGAGCCCGCGAAACGCGACTTGCGGCCGGCCCGGGAGGGCAGGTTCAGCAGCCGGATGGCGATCAGCACGAGGATGCCGACCGTCGTCATCAGCCCGATGAACTCGATGTACAGCTCGAACGGCAGCCATTCACCGATGATCGGGAGGACCCAGTCGGCCTTGAAGAGCTGCCCGTACGCCTGGAGCAGCGTCGGCGGCAGCGTCAGGAAGCCGATGGCGACGAACCAGTGCGCGAAGCCGACGATCCCCCACCGGTTCATCCGGGTGTGGCCGAGGAACTCCTTGACCAGGGTGATCGTGCGCTGCTTCGGGTTGTCGGTGCGACTGCCGGCCGGGACCGGCTGTCCGAGCGTGACGAACCGGTAGATCTGCGCGACGGCTCGGGCGATGAGCGCAACGCCGACCACGGTCAGCACCAGCGACACGATGATCGCGGCGAGTTGCATTGGGGGCTCCTCGGGCCTGCGAGGGTGGGGTTCCAGCGCTACTGAGGTGGATTCCAGCGCTACTGGCGAGTACTGGGAATTACTAAGCAGTAACTTAATCAGTCTGTGCTGACACTATCCACTTATTCCGCCGCGCTGTAGCCGGGCAGGCGGTGATCTGTGTCGCTCAGGCAAGCCTGGCCCCGCCGGGCCAGGCTTCGCACCGCACCGCGCAGCGGCGTGTGCACGGCCTGGGCCAGGATCGCCAGGTCCAGGGCGAGCCGGTGGTGCTCGGCGTAGTGCTGGTCGAGGAGCGCCGCCTCGTCCCACGGCATCGTGGAGCGGTGGCGTACCTGTGCCAGGCCGGTCAGTCCGGGCTTCAGTTCCTGCCGCCAGTGTCGCGCACCGGCGGCCCGGTCCCGTACGTCGCCCGGCGCGAGCGGTTCGGGTCCGACCAGCGAGAGCTCGCCCCGCACGACGTGGGGGAGCCGGGAGAGCACGTTCAGCCGCAGCCGCCGGGTGCGCAGCGACCGCAGTACGAAGGGTCTGCCCGCGAGTCCCGTGCGGGGCGAGCGGGTCAGTACGCCGCCGGGGGGCCGCCGGGCGGCGAGGGCGAGGGCCGCCACGGCGAGTGCGGGTGCGACGAGGATCAGCAGGAGCGAGCCGAGGAGCAGGTCCAGGGTGCGCTTGGCCGTGGGGCGGGGCAGAGGTGCCGGGGCCAGTGCGCGCAGGGTGCCGAGGGTGCGTGCCGTGCGGGACGGCCTGGGAGGCTGCCACGGGCGCCTCGCCGCCGGCCCTTGTCTCCGCCGTGGTGTTTGCCTCTGCGTCTGTCTCTGCATCGTTCGCACCTGCCTGGGGTCGACGGCCTGGGGCCGGTGATCCGGAGCCGCGGCAGTCGCGACCGGGGCGCGACTCCAGTGCCGGTGAGTGTCAGGTTTGTGCGGCTCGCGGCATTTTGTGACAGAACGATCCCATGGCCCCATGATGGGGAGGGGCGTGTGAGCCGTGGCGCGGGCAGGTGTCGCCCGTGATCGGCTCGGACCCGCCCCTGAGTGACCCGCATATGAAGCGCGCCCGAAGCGTGTCCGCCATCACGGAGACGTCGCGAAGCCGTCGCGAAGCCGGAGAACGTGCTGGTGGCGGTAGGTGTGTGCACGATAGTTGAGTCGCCTCGACTCAGGTCTGTTGACTCCGGGAGCGATGTCGTGCATCCTTGAGCCAGATCCACTCAAGTAGTCAGTTGGAGGAATTGAAATGGCACGTGCGGTCGGCATCGACCTGGGCACGACTAACTCCGTCGTCAGCGTTCTCGAAGGCGGCGAGCCCACCGTCATCACCAACGCCGAAGGCGCCAGGACCACGCCGTCCGTCGTCGCCTTCGCGAAGAACGGCGAGGTACTGGTAGGCGAGGTCGCCAAGCGCCAGGCAGTGACGAACGTCGACAGGACGATCCGTTCGGTCAAGCGCCACATGGGCACTGACTGGAAGATCGAGATCGACGGCAAGGGCTTCAACCCGCAGCAGATGAGCGCCTTCATCCTGCAGAAGCTGAAGCGCGACGCGGAGTCCTACCTGGGCGAGAAGGTGGCCGACGCGGTCATCACCGTCCCGGCGTACTTCAACGACTCCGAGCGTCAGGCGACGAAGGAGGCCGGCGAGATCGCGGGCCTGAACGTCCTGCGTATCGTCAACGAGCCGACGGCCGCCGCGCTGGCGTACGGGCTCGACAAGGACGACCAGACGATCCTCGTCTTCGACCTCGGTGGCGGCACCTTCGACGTGTCCCTCCTGGAGATCGGCGACGGCGTCGTCGAGGTGAAGGCCACCAACGGTGACAACCACCTCGGTGGTGACGACTGGGACCAGCGCGTCGTCGACTACCTGGTGAAGCAGTTCGCCAACGGGCACGGCGTGGACCTGTCCAAGGACAAGATGGCTCTCCAGCGTCTCCGCGAGGCCGCGGAGAAGGCGAAGATCGAGCTGTCGTCCTCGACGGAGACCTCGATCAACCTGCCGTACATCACGGCGTCGGCCGAGGGCCCGCTGCACCTGGACGAGAAGCTCACGCGCTCGCAGTTCCAGCAGCTCACCGCGGACCTCCTGGACCGCTGCAAGAACCCGTTCCACAACGTCATCAAGGACGCGGGCATCCAGCTCTCCGAGATCGACCACGTCGTTCTCGTCGGTGGCTCGACCCGTATGCCGGCCGTCGCCGAGCTCGTCAAGGAGCTCACGGGCGGTCAGGACGCCAACAAGGGTGTGAACCCGGACGAGGTCGTCGCCATCGGCGCCTCGCTCCAGGCCGGTGTCCTCAAGGGCGAGGTCAAGGACGTCCTGCTCCTCGACGTGACCCCGCTGTCCCTCGGTATCGAGACCAAGGGAGGGATCATGACGAAGCTCATCGAGCGCAACACCACGATCCCGACCAAGCGCTCCGAGATCTTCACGACGGCCGAGGACAACCAGCCGTCCGTCCAGATCCAGGTCTACCAGGGCGAGCGCGAGATCGCGGCGTACAACAAGAAGCTCGGAATGTTCGAGCTGACCGGTCTGCCGCCGGCCCCGCGCGGTGTGCCGCAGATCGAGGTCGCGTTCGACATCGACGCCAACGGCATCATGCACGTCGCCGCCAAGGACCTCGGCACCGGCAAGGAGCAGAAGATGACCGTCACCGGTGGCTCCTCGCTGCCGAAGGACGAGGTCAACCGGATGCGCGAAGAGGCCGAGCAGTACGCGGACGAGGACCACCGCCGCCGCGAGGCCGCCGAGTCGCGCAACCAGGGCGAGCAGCTCGTCTACCAGACGGAGAAGTTCCTCAAGGACAACGAGGACAAGGTCCCCGCCGACGTGAAGACGGAGGTGGAAGAGGCGCTCACCGAGCTGAAGGAGAAGCTCAAGGGCGAGGACACCGCCGAGATCCGTACCGCCACCGAGAAGGTCGCGGCCGTCTCCCAGAAGCTGGGCCAGGCGATGTACGCCAACGCCCAGGCCGAGGGCGGTCCGCAGGCCGACGGCCAGCCGGGCGCCGAGGGTGCCGAGCAGGCCCAGGGTGACGGACAGGACGACGTCGTCGACGCCGAGATCGTCGACGACGAGAAGGACACCAAGGGCGGTGCGGCGTGACCGAGGAGACTCCGGGCTTCGAGGAGAAGCCCGACGTCCCCTCCGGCGCCACCTCTGACGACGCCGGGACGGAGGCCGCCACCCCCTCTTCGGAGGAGGAGGCGGCCCCCGCCGGGGACGCGAACCAGACAGCAGGCCTGACGGCACAGCTGGACCAGGTCCGCACCGCGCTCTCCGAGCGCACGGGCGACCTCCAGCGGCTCCAGGCCGAGTACCAGAACTACCGCCGCCGCGTGGAGCGGGACCGGGTCACGGTCAAGGAGGTCGCAGCAGCGGGTCTCCTGTCCGAGCTCCTGCCCGTGCTCGACGACGTCGGCCGGGCCCGGGAACACGGCGAGCTCGTGGGCGGGTTCAAGTCGGTGGCCGAATCGCTGGAGACGGTCGTCGCCAAGCTCGGCCTCCAGCAGTTCGGCAAGGAGGGCGAGCCCTTCGACCCGACGATCCACGAGGCCCTGATGCACTCGTATGCGCCGGATGTCACGGAGACGACCTGCGTGGCGATCCTGCAGCCTGGGTACCGGATCGGCGAGCGCACCATCCGTCCCGCACGGGTGGCGGTGGCCGAACCCCAGCCGGGGGCGGCGCCGGCGGCCGCGAAGGACGCGAACGAGGAGCAGGCAGCCGACGAGGAGAGCGGTGGCGGCGAGGAGGTCTGACATTCTGTCCGACCACTTGGCTGTACACCGCCCGGCCGACGGGGCCGATCGCCCGGATCATGCCGGACTCCACGAGTCCGGCATGATCCGATCGGGAGGCCCCGGGCCGGTCGTCCGGAAGGAGGGACGTCGATGAGTACGAAGGACTTCGTCGAGAAGGACTACTACAAGGTTCTCGGCGTCCCCAAGGACGCCACGGACGCCGAGATCAAGAAGGCGTACCGGAAACTCGCGCGCGAGTTCCACCCGGACGCCAACAAGGGTGACAACAAGGCGGAGGAGCGCTTCAAGGAGATCTCCGAGGCCAACGACGTCCTTGGTGACACCAAGAGGCGCAAGGAGTACGACGAGGCCCGCGCCCTCTTCGGGAACGGTGGCTTCCGCCCCGGCCCCGGCAGCGGCGGCGGCAACTTCAACTTCGACCTGGGCGACCTCTTCGGAGGAGCCCCGGGCGGCGGCCAGGGCGGCGGAGCCGGTGGTTTCGGCGGCGGCGGTGGCGGCGGCCTGGGCGATGTCTTCGGCGGCCTCTTCAACCGCGGTGGCGGCACCGGCACCCGGGTGCAGCCGCGCCGCGGCCAGGACATCGAGTCCGAGGTGACGCTCAGCTTCACCGAGGCGGTCGACGGGGCCACGGTCCCGCTGCGGATGTCCAGCCAGGCACCCTGCAAGGCGTGCTCCGGCACCGGCGACAAGAACGGCACCCCCAGGGTCTGCCCGACCTGCGTCGGCACCGGACAGGTCTCGCGCGGCACCGGCGGCGGCTTCTCGCTCACCGATCCCTGCGTGGACTGCAAGGGCCGGGGCCTCATCGCCCAGGACCCCTGCGACGTCTGCAAGGGCAGCGGCCGGGCGAAGTCCTCCCGCACCATGCAGGTCAGGATTCCGGCGGGCGTCTCCGACGGCCAGCGGATCCGGCTGCGCGGCAAGGGCAGCCCGGGCGAGCGCGGCGGACCGGCCGGCGACCTCTACGTCGTCGTCCACGTCGACGCCCACCCGGTCTTCGGCCGCAAGGGCGACAACCTCACGGTCACCGTGCCCGTCAGCTTCACCGAGGCGGCGCTCGGCGGCGAGGTGAAGGTGCCCACGCTCGGCGGACCGCCGGTCACCCTGAAGCTGCCGGCCGGCACGCCCAACGGGCGCACCATGCGCGCCCGCGGCAAGGGTGCGGTGCGCAAGGACGGCAGCCGCGGCGACCTGCTGGTCACCGTGGAGGTGGCGGTCCCCAAGGACCTGGGCACGGACGCCCGGGACGCCCTGGAGGCCTATCGCAAGGCCACCGCGGACCAGGACCCGCGGGCGGAGCTGTTCCAGGCAGCGAAGGGAGCTTGAGATGGACGGCCGCCGGCGTAATCCGTACCAGCTGACCGATGAGTCCCCGGTGTACGTGATCTCGATCGCGGCCCAGCTCTCGGGCCTGCATCCCCAGACGCTGCGCCAGTACGACCGCCTCGGCCTGGTCTCTCCCGACCGTTCGGCCGGGCGCGGCAGGCGCTACTCGGCCCGCGACATCGAGCTGCTGCGCACCGTGCAGCAGCTGTCGCAGGACGAGGGCATCAACCTCGCCGGTATCAAGCGCATCATCGAGCTGGAGAACCAGGTCGCGGCGCTCCAGCAGCGGATCGCCGAGCTCTCGGCGGCCGTGGACGGGGCGGACGCTGCGCTGCAGCAGCGCGAGGCGCAGGTGCATGCCTCGTACCGGCGCGATCTGGTGCCGTATCAGGATGTGCAGCAGACCAGCGCACTGGTGGTCTGGCGGCCCAAGCGGCCGAAGGACTGAACGGGTCGGACGACCCGTGGACGGAGCCCGTCACCCCGGAACCTCAGGGGTGACGGGCTTCTCCGTGTGCGAGCGGGGCCGCGGACTCGGCGATGCCGGAGCGGACGAGGAGCGCGCCGAGGTGGGTGCGGCTGGTGGCGCCGAGGGTGTGCATGAGTTTGGCGATGTGGGCGCGGCAGGTGCGGACGCTGATGCCGAGTTTGTCGGCGACCGTCCGGTCCGCGTATCCCTCGGCCAGGAGGCGCGCGATGCTGTGCTGGACAGCGGTGACAGGGGTGCCGGGGACGGCGGTCGGCAGGGTCTGGGTGAAGGGGGTGGCGCCCGCCCAGAGGGTTTCGTAGACGTGGGCCAGGTAGTGGACGAGCGCGGGGTGGCGGATCTGCAGGGCGGCGCTTCGGTCCGGGGTGGCGGGGAGGTAGGCGACGGTGTGATCGAAGATCATGAGGCGGTCGATGGCCTGCTCCATGGTGCGGACTTGGAGGAGGCCGCTGGGCAGCTGGCCCACGTACACCTTGAGGGCCGGGCTGTAGCGAGCCGAGTGCTGATAGATGTGGCGCAGCCGAACGCTTCGCTCAACGGTGGGCGCGGTGCTGGAGAGTGCCGTCCGAAGGATCTCGGGTGACCGCGTGCTGCCTGGCTGAAGGGTGCGGATCTCGTCATCGGCCTCCCGCACAGAACGGTCGATGGCCGCCTGGATGGTGGAGGAACCGACGAGGACGTCGATGCCGAGTCGGGGTGTATCGCTGCTGAGGGAAGCCAGTGGGAGCAGTGACTTCGCCAGTAGGTCGGAAGCCCGTACCTGGTCGAGGAGCTGCTGGGCGACGGGGTGCAGCAGGTGCGCGAGGGCCGCGGAGGGCGGTACGGGGCACAGATGCCGGTTGTCGAGTGGGTCGGGCAGGAGCAGATCCATCCCGAGAAGGCAGGGCGCGGCCTCGACGGCGGTCCGTGGGATGCGGCCTTGGCTCAGCGCCTCGGTGTAGAGGCGGACAGCCGCGTCGCACAACGGGCGGTCGCCATGAGCGTGAGTGGGTGGGGGTGTCATTTCCCGGTGCGTTCCGTGATGCCGGACTGGACGAGGAGTGCGCCGAGGTGGGTGCGGCTGGTGGCGCCGAGGGTGTGCATGAGTTTGGCGATGTGGGCGCGGCAGGTGCGGATGCTGATTCCGAGCTTGCGGGCCACGGCCTCGTCGTGGTGCCCCTCGGTCAGGAGCGTGGCGATGCTGAGCTGCACGGCTGTCACCGGGGTGCCGGGGGGCGTTGTCTGCAATTGCTCAGTTATCGGAGTGGCCTGAACCCACAGGACCTCGTACACCTGCACCAGGTAGCGGACCAGGGCGGGATGCCGGATCTCCAGAGCCACACCGCGGTCGGCCGTCGCCGGAATGAAGGCCACCGCCTGGTCGAAGATGATGAGCCGGTCAATGGTCTGTTCCATCGTTCTGACCTGCACCTGGCCGGGTGGCATCCGCTTCAGATAGTCCCTCACGGGAGAGCTGTAGCGGGCCGGGTGCTGATAGATGTGGCGGAGCCGGGCTCCTCTGCCCACGGCTGACAGGCCGTTGGCCAGACCCTGCTGGATCTGTTCCGGCGATCGGTGACCGCCCGGCTGAGCTGTCAGAACCTCTGTCTCGGCGGCGGCTGCCGCCTCCTGGAGGGCGGAGTCGATCAAGACCTTGCCTTCCAGCACCGTGATGGAGAGGCTGGGGTCCTCGCTTGCGATGGTCGCCAAGGGCGCCAAGGCCTCGACCAGCGCTGCGCTGCGTCGCACTTTCTCGTGGATATCGCGGGTGATGGGTTGGAGCAGGTGCGCCAGGGCGGCGGACGGGGGGACGGGGCACATCATCGTCGGATCGCTTGGATCGGGGTGGAGCAGCGCCATCTCGATGAGGCAGGGGGCCGGTGCGATGTCGGCCCGTGGAATGCGCCCCTGACTCAGGGCTTCGGAGTAGAGCCTGACCCCCGGCTCGCACAACTCGGTGCTGCTGTGCGCGTGGTCTGCTATGCCCTTTTCCGTTCCCATCTGGACCCCCCCATTCTTTGCAGTGCAACAAGATGACGGTGGCGGCAGCGTATCGGCCGAGGCAGTGTGGAGGTGCCGGGGGGCCGGGAACCCTCCCGGTCTGTATCAGGGCATGGCCACAAATCTCCCCCGTTGCGCGGTCACGCCTGGCCCGGGGGCGGGGATCTCGCGGGTGCCGGTCAGGAATCCTGTTCCAGGATTCCTGACCGGGCAATCAGAAAGCCGAGCTGGGTCCGGCTCTTGCTGCCGAGAGCGGCGTTCAGTTTGGCGATATGGGTTCGGCAGGTGCGTACGTTCATGCCGAGGCGGCGGGCAATCGAGTCATCCACGTGCCCCTCCACGAGGAGTTGGGCGATGGAGCGTTGGACGCCGCTGATGCCTGCGGGGGTGGGGTCGTACCGGACGTCTTCCAGCAAGGGAGTAGCGCGCTGCCAGAGTTGCTCGAAAACCCTCGTGAGGTATGCGACCAGGCCGGGATGGCGCAGCTCGAGTGCGACTTCCGCATCTTCCTGGGCCGGGATGAAGGCCACGGTGTGGTCGAACACGAGCATGCGCTCGACGAGTTCCTCAAGGGTGCGGATCTCGACCTTTCCCTCCGCCAGGCGCTCGGCGTAGGCGTACGTCCCGTGATGGTGCCGAACCGTGTGCTGATACAGCGTGCGGATGCTGACGCCGCGGTCGATCACGGCCTGGCCGCGTTCGACGCCCTTGCTGAGTGTGAGTTCGCTGCGCCCACCGCCCGGCTGGATGGTCAGGACCTCAGTGGTGCACTCGGCTGTCGCGACATCGATCGCTGCATTGATCCTGGCCGTGCCTTCCAGCACGGTGATGGCGTGCGTGGTCGGAGCGTCCTGGGCGCTGATGTCCATGAACGGCTCGAAGGAATCCGTCAGTTCGAGCGAGCGTCGTCGTCGGTCCTGGATCTCCCGCTCGATGGGGTGGAGTCGCTGCGCAAGTGCGGCTGACGGAGGTACCGGGC
The DNA here is from genome assembly GCF_042882365.1 of Streptomyces sp. NPDC058221. Taxonomy (NCBI): domain Bacteria; kingdom Bacillati; phylum Actinomycetota; class Actinomycetes; order Kitasatosporales; family Streptomycetaceae; genus Streptomyces; species Streptomyces sp. NPDC058221. Next base: position 21,919 of record NZ_JBHVWF010000050.1, read on the forward strand.
GAAGCCAGGCAGGGTCGTCGGGGTCCGGGTGCAGGAGGGCGAAGTCCATCAGGCATGGCGCGGGGGCAACCTCTGAGCGAGGTATCCGGCCGGTTCGCAGTGCACTGGCATAAAGGCGTTGCCCTGCGTCGCACAGTTCGGTGATCCCATGAGGATGTCCCGGATTCACTCCATTTGACACTATATCTCTCCCCCCCATGTTCTTGAACCAGCAGGAACATGATGCATCGACCCAGTGGTGTTCGTGTCCTTGGGTGAGACATCGTCTTATGTGCGGGGGAGATGACCCATCAAGTGAGGACGAAGCCGAAATGTATAAGCGAATGCTTCGCTCGGTGCTTGCCACTGCGATTGCGGGGGCCTTGGCCTACAGCGTGCTGGGCGCCACTGACATTACCTGGGGCAACGTTGCGCCGGAGACGGCGTCGAGTGGCGTCGCGAGCGCTATCGCTTCCGGTGACATCACGTGGGAAGTCGCACCGGAGGACGCCAAGGGCGACATCACGTGGGGGAACGCCGTACCGGCGGACGCGCACGGCGATATCACGTGGGGTTCCGGCCCGACGACCGTCGTGGGCGCGTGACATGACCACCCCGCCCGACGACCGGACCTTCCGGCGCGAGATGGCAACCGCCTACCGCTCAGGGTGGCATTTCATCGACCTCGTCACGGCACTCCCCCACCGTGGTGATTCGTTGATGGTCACTCTGTTCGGTGACCCGGTCGTCGTCGCACGGGAGGACGACGGAGAGGTTCGCGCCTACCGTTGCCTGCGCAAACCGCGTGGCGCACCGCAGCCCGTCCGCTGTGCCGTTCGGTACGACATGATTTTTGTGAATCTCGCACAGCGTGACCATCAGCTGTTCGCCCCAGAAGCCATCGCCGCCACCCCCCGCAGTGCCTGAGCGATCCCCCGTCGTTCCACGTCGCTCAGACACTCCCCCACACAACGGCGCCACCGTGACCTGAACACGGTGGCGCCGTTGTGCTGTCCGTGTGCGGTCGTCCCGGCCGGCGACCGGCGGTCAGCCCCGGCCGAGCGCCCGGTCCAGGGTGATCTCGATGGCGACCCGGTCCGGATTGGGCGACGGCGTGCGCCCGTAGCGCTCCGTGTGGCGGCGCACCGCGTCGTCGACCCTGTCCTGCTCCGTACGCACCCTGGCGACGCCCTCCAGGGTCGCCCAGCGGCGTCCGTGCACCTGGCAGGCCGCGACGCGGGCGCCCTCCGGGCCCGCGGCCAGGATGTTGGCGACCTTGCGGCTCTTCCTGTTGGTGATGATGCGGGCGAGGCCGGCCTCGGGGTCGTACGTCACGCACACCGGGACCACGTGCGGGGTGCCGTCGGGGCGGGGCGTGGTGAGGGTGCACAGGTGGTGCTCGCGCCAGAAGGCGAGGTATTCGGGCCCGGGACTGCGTACGTCGACTGCCATGGGGCCAGCGTAGAAGCGCGGAGGGCGCCCTGCGGTGGCGGGCGGCCGGAGGGGCCGGTTCACTCGGAGCATGGGCCCGGAACGGTGCGGGAACGGGCACCGTTTTTGCCTTGAGTGGAATAGACTCAACTTTGTGCACGTTGATCGTGTCAGAAGTGAGTACGGGCCAGTCATCGCAAGGAGGAGAAAGCGCACGTGGACGCCGAGCTGACCAACAGGAGCCGGGACGCCATCAACGCGGCCACCAGCAGGGCCGTGAAGGACGGGCACCCCGATCTGACCCCGGGGCATCTGCTGCTCGCGCTGCTCTCGGGCGAGGACAACGAGAACATCGTCGATCTGCTGGCCGCCGTCGAGGCGGACCAGATCGTCGTAAGGACCGAGACGGAACAGCTGCTGGCCGCGCAGCCCAGCGTGACCGGGTCGACCGTCGCACCGCCGCAGCCCAACCGCGAGCTGCTCGCCGTCATCTCCGACGCGGCGAAGCGGGCGAAGGAGCTCGGCGACGACTACATCTCCACCGAGCACCTGCTGATCGGCGTAGCGGCCGAGGGAGGCCGTGCCGGTGAGATCCTCGACGGGCAGGGTGCCAGTGCGAAGAGGCTGCTGGACGCATTCGAGAAGAGCAGGGGAGGGCGCCGGGTGACCACACCCGACCCGGAGGGCCAGTACAAGGCCCTGGAGAAATTCGGTACGGACTTCACCGCGGCCGCCCGCGAGGGGAAGCTCGACCCGGTCATCGGCCGCGACCAGGAGATCCGTCGCGTCGTCCAGGTGCTCTCGCGCCGCACCAAGAACAATCCCGTGCTGATCGGTGAGCCCGGCGTCGGCAAGACGGCCGTCGTCGAGGGCCTCGCCCAGCGCATCGTCAAGGGGGACGTCCCGGAGTCCCTCAAGAACAAGCGGCTCGTCTCGCTGGACCTGGGCGCCATGGTCGCGGGCGCGAAGTACCGCGGTGAGTTCGAGGAGCGGCTGAAGACCGTCCTCTCCGAGATCAAGGAGAGCGACGGCCAGATCATCACGTTCATCGACGAGCTCCACACCGTCGTAGGTGCGGGCGCCGGCGGCGACTCCGCCATGGACGCGGGCAACATGCTCAAGCCCATGCTGGCCCGTGGCGAGCTGCGGATGGTCGGCGCCACCACGCTCGACGAGTACCGCGAGCGGATCGAGAAGGACCCGGCCCTGGAGCGCCGCTTCCAGCAGGTGCTGGTGGCGGAGCCGTCCGTCGAGGACACCATCGCGATCCTGCGCGGACTCAAGGGCCGCTACGAGGCCCACCACAAGGTGCAGATCGCGGACTCCTCGCTGGTCGCCGCCGCGACCCTCTCGGACCGCTACATCACCTCCCGCTTCCTCCCCGACAAGGCCATCGACCTCGTCGACGAGGCCGCCTCCCGGCTGCGCATGGAGATCGACTCCTCGCCCGTCGAGATCGATGAACTCCAGCGCGCCGTCGACCGGTTGCACATGGAGGAGCTGGCGCTCAAGAACGAGTCGGACACCGCCTCCAAGCAGCGTCTCGAGAAGCTCCGCCGCGACCTCGCCGACAAGGAGGAGGAGCTGCGCGGCCTCAACGCCCGCTGGGAGAAGGAGAAGCAGGGCCTCAACCGGGTCGGTGAGCTGAAGGAGCGCCTCGACGATCTGCGCGGACAGGCCGAACGGGCCCAGCGCGACGGCGACTTCGACAGCGCCTCCAAGCTGCTGTACGGGGAGATCCCCGGCCTGGAGCGGGAGCTGGCCGAGGCCGCAGAGGCCGAGGAGGAAGCCGCGAAGGAGCCGAAGGAGACCTTGGTCAAGGAAGAGGTCGGGCCCGACGACATCGCCGATGTGGTCGGCGCCTGGACCGGCATCCCGGCCGGCCGGCTGCTGGAGGGCGAGACCCAGAAGCTGCTGCGCATGGAGGAGGAGCTGGGCCGGCGCCTGGTCGGCCAGACCGAGGCCGTGCAGGCCGTCTCGGACGCGGTGCGCCGCACCCGGGCCGGAATCGCCGACCCCGACCGGCCCACCGGGTCGTTCCTCTTCCTCGGTCCGACCGGCGTCGGCAAGACCGAGCTGGCGAAGGCCCTCGCCGACTTCCTCTTCGACGACGAGCGGGCCATGGTCCGCATCGACATGAGCGAGTACGGCGAGAAGCACAGCGTGGCCCGGCTGGTCGGCGCCCCGCCCGGGTACGTCGGCTACGAGGAGGGCGGCCAGCTCACGGAGGCGGTCCGCCGCCGCCCGTACAGCGTCGTCCTGCTGGACGAGGTGGAGAAGGCCCACCCCGAGGTCTTCGACATCCTGCTCCAGGTCCTCGACGACGGCCGGCTCACCGACGGACAGGGCCGGACGGTGGATTTCCGCAACACGATCCTGATCCTGACGTCCAACCTCGGCAGCCAGTACCTGGTCGATCCCCTGACCAAGCCCGAGGAGAAGAAGCGCCAGGTCATGGACGTCGTACGGGCATCCTTCAAGCCGGAGTTCCTCAACCGGCTGGACGACCTGGTGGTCTTCTCCGCGCTGTCCGGCGACGAGCTCGCCCATATCGCGGGCCTCCAGATCGACCGGCTGGCCAAGCGGCTCGCCGACCGGCAGCTCACCCTCGACGTCACCCCGGCCGCCCTGGCCTGGCTGGCCGAGGAGGGCAACGACCCGGCGTACGGTGCCCGGCCGCTGCGCCGCCTCATCCAGACGGCGATCGGCGACCGGCTCGCGAAGGAGATCCTCGCGGGCGAGATCACGGACGGCGACACGGTCCGGGTGGACCGGGTCGGCGACGGCCTGATCGTCGGCGCGGCGACCTGACCGGAGCACTTGGCGCAACGACGGCCCCGGTCCGCACCGGCTGGATATCAGCTTGTGGCGGATCGGGGCCGTTCCCGCTTGCCATGCCCCGCCCGGCATGGGAGAGGATGGCAGCCAACCGCACGAAGGGAAATTACGGTGAGCATCGATCCGTCCTCGATTCCTAACTTCGGGGGCCAGCCCGAACCGCAGGCGGCAGGACCGGAGGGCCCCGTCGTCCCTGACCAGGACCTCGTCAAGCAGCTTCTGGAGCAGATGGAGCTGAAGTACGTCGTCGACGACGAGGGTGACCTCGCCGCGCCGTGGGAAGACTTCCGCACGTACTTCATGTTCCGTGGCGAGGGCGAGCAGCAGGTCTTCTCGGTCCGTACGTTCTACGACCGCCCGCACGACACGGACCAGCGCCCGGTCCTCCTCGACGCGATCGACGACTGGAACCGCCGCACCCTGTGGCCCAAGGTCTACACGCACACGCACGAGCCCGAGGAGGGCTCCGAGGACACCGCCACCTCGGTGCGGCTGATCGGTGAGGCGCAGATGCTCATCGGCACCGGCGTCAGCCTGGAGCACTTCGTCTCCTCGACGGTCAGCTGGGTGCGGGCCTCGATCGAGTTCGACAAGTGGCTGCTGGAGCGCCTCGGCCTGGCCCCGGCCGAGGAGAAGACGGACGGCGCGGAGCCGGCCGCTCCGGACGCCTGAGCCGCAGCACGCACTGCCGAGCCCGGCGCGGGGGACGGTCCCATCGGACCGTCCCCCGCGCCGGGCTCTGTTGTGGGCGCTGCGGCCGCGGTCCTACAGGCCCTTCAGCCGGGAGACCGCCTCCGCCAGTACCTCGGTGCGCTTGCAGAAGGCGAAGCGCACGAAGGGTGCGCCCTGCTCCCGGTGGTCGTAGAAGACCGCGTTCGGGACGGCCACGACCCCGCACCGCTCCGGCAGCGACCGGCAGAAGGCGAAGCCGTCGCCGCTGCTGTCCAGTGGCCGGATGTCGGTGGTGACGAAATACGTGCCGGCCGGGCGGTAGACCTGGAAGCCGGCCTCGGTGAGCCCGCCGCTCAGCAGGTCCCGCTTGGCCCGCAGATCCGCTCGCAGCGCGTCGAAGTAGCTGTCGGGCAGCCGCAGTGCCTCGGCGACCGCGTACTGGAACGGCCCTGCGGAGACGTACGTCAGGAACTGCTTGGCCGAGCGGACGGCCGTCACCAGCTCGGGGCTCGCGGTGATCCAGCCGACCTTCCAGCCGGTGAAGGAGAACGTCTTGCCGGCCGAGCTGATGGTGACGGTGCGCTCGCGCATGCCGGGGAAGCCGGCCAGCGGCAGGTGTTCGCCCTCGAAGACCAGGTGCTCGTAGACCTCGTCCGTGACGACGAGGAGATCGCGCTCGCAGGCCAGCTCGGCGATGGCGGCGAGTTCCGCGCGGGTCAGTACCGTGCCCGTGGGGTTGTGCGGGGTGTTGAGGAGCAGCAGCCGGGTCCGCGGGGTGACGGCCGCGCGCAGTTCGTCGAGGTCCAGCCGGTAGCTGCCGGTGGTGGGTTCGGGGTGCAGGGTGACGGGGACGCGGGTGGCGCCCGCCATGGCGATGCAGGCGGCGTACGAGTCGTAGTACGGCTCCAGCGCGATGACCTCGTCACCGGGCTCCAGGAGGGCCAGCATCGAGGCGGCGATGGCCTCGGTGGCGCCCGCGGTGACCAGGACCTCGGTGTCCGGGTCGTACGTCAGGGCGTAGCGCCGTTGCTGGTGGTCGGTGATCGCGGTGCGCAGCTCGGGGACACCGGGGCCCGGCGGGTACTGGTTGCCGTGCCCGGCGCGCAGGGCACGGACCGCGGCCTCGCGCACATCCTCGGGTCCGTCGGTGTCGGGGAAGCCCTGGCCGAGGTTGATGGCGCCGGTGCGGACGGCCAGCGCGGACATCTCCGCGAAGATCGTCGTGCCGAACTCGGCGAGGCGGCGGTTGAGCAGTGGTCGTCCCTGTGTCATGACCGCCATCCTGCGCGGAAGCTCTGGAGTTGCTCAAGTCTGCTTTGACCTGACGGGGGCGGGGGCATCCCTCCTGCACGCAGGAACCGGTGCGGAGCGGGGGACTCGCTTCGGGGGAACGGAAGGACGTGAGGTCCGTGAAGGAAGTGCTCGTGGTGGTGCTCGTGGTCGTGGCCATCGGGGTGTTCGTGTCCGCGGTGGCGGCCAGTGGCAGCCGGGGGAAGAGCCGGGGCCGCCGCAGTGGTGCGGCCGGTGGTGCGGCGGGCGGCAGCTGGTGGGCGGGTGACGGGGGCGGCTCGTCGTGCGGCAGCGGTCACTCGGGGGGCCACTCCGGCGGCCACTCCGGTGGTCACTCGTGCGGCGGTGGCCATTCGTGCGGCGGGGGTTCCTCCTGCGGTGGCGGGGGCGGATGCGGCGGAGGCAGCTGACACGGGGCAGCTGGTCCGCGACCGGGCAGGCGCATGAAGGCCCGGTGCCGGTGGAGGTGTCCGGCGGGGTGGGCGGGGTTTTCGGATCCGGTCCTAACTCCCGCCGGACACCTTTTTGTTGGGCCGCACGGCGAGTCGCCGGTGAACAGGTGAACCGGAAGGCCCCCGAGGGGATGGAAACCCCTCCAAGTTGGGTAAAAACACTGCGAGTGCGGCTTAGTTCGTGATTCCCTCGTTGCAGAGAACATTCAGCCCTCGGACCCCAGTTGGACCTGATCGGGCGCTTCCCACCTCCCACGTGCATCACGTCGGGGGCGTCCCCTGTCCATGTGTCCATGCGTGTTTGCGGAGCCGACCCATGCTCACGACCCTCCATACGGCCTATTCCGACACCCGTGCCGCCGATCTGGCCTGGGCGCTGGGGCGCGAACCGCTCCCGGCGCTCGCCGTGCTCGATCTCCATCTCGACGGTGCCCAACTCCAGTTGCGCCTGCTCGGCGCCTCCCACCAGGTGCTCCTGGAGGAGGACCGCGGCAGCTGTTCCGAAACCGTCGCCTGTATGCCGGGCAGCAGCACACCGCTGCCTCTCGGTGTCTCCAAGCGGCTCGGCGACTGGGACTACGAGTTCGCGGCCCGCGTCGAGAAGCTCGGTGCGGGCTCGTTCGCGGGGCGTGCGCAGGAGCTCCTGGCGCTCGTCGCCGACCATCCGCACGGTCTGGCCGGGACGTTCCCGGGCAGCCCGCACGCCTTCACCGCCATGCTCGCCCAGCGGACCGAGGGCCAGGTGCGGTGGCGCACCTGGCACGCGTACCCCCAGGAAGGGCAACTGGTGGTGACGCGCACCCGCGTGGGTGTGCGGATGCCGGCAGCTGTGCTGTGACGGGGGCCAACTCCGTTGCGGATGAGTCACTTACACCCTTGTGGGTGACAGGCGGCGAGGTGTCAGTGACGTAGCGTTCGCGGCATGATCGACCAGCAGGTGTCGCTGCGAGGGGGCGCGGCGCGGCTTCCCGTACGGCCGAGGACCGGCCGGTATCTCGTGCTGGCCGCGGTCTTCGTCTGCGCCGCCTGCGGTCTGGTGTACGAGCTCGAACTGGTCGCGCTCGCCTCCTATCTGATCGGTGACTCCGTCACCCAGGCGTCCGTCGTGCTCTCGGTGATGGTCTTCGCCATGGGGATCGGCTCACTTCTCGCGAAACGTTTATGCAGCCGGGCCGCGGTCGGTTTCGGACTGATCGAGGCCTTGCTGGCCCTGATCGGCGGCTCCTCCGCGCTGGTGCTCTACGCGACGTTCGCCTGGATCGGGGAGTCGCGGTACGCGCTGGTGGGGTTCTCGCTGGCGATCGGGATCCTGATCGGTGCGGAGATCCCGCTGCTGATGACACTGATCCAGCGGGTCGACCGGCAGGACGCGGGCGGGGCCGTCGCCGATCTCTTCGCCGCGGACTACGTGGGGGCGCTCGTCGGCGGGCTGGCGTTCCCGTTCCTGCTGCTGCCGATGCTCGGACAGCTCACCGGGGCGCTGTTCACCGGCGCGGTCAACGCGGCGGCGGGCGGGGCGCTGGTGCTGTGGGTGTTCCGGCGGGATCTCGGCTGCCGCTCACGGTGGCTGCTGATCGCGGTCAATGTGACGGTGATCGCCGTGCTGGCCACGGCCGCGGTGCTGGCCGACGACTTCGAGCGGGCCGCCAGGCGTGCGGTGTACGGGGACCGGGTGCGGGTCGCGATGCAGACCGACGTCCAGGAGGTGGTGCTGACCGGTGCCGGCCGCAGCTCGCTGGACCTCTATCTGGACGGGCGGCTGCGGGTCAGCTCGCGCGACGAGTACCGGTACCACGAGGCGCTGGTCCACCCGGTGATGAACGGGCCGCACGCGCGGGTGCTGATCCTGGGCGGCGGCGACGGTCTGGCGGCCCGCGAGGTGCTGCGCTACCCCGGCGTGCGGAGCGTCACGGTGGTGGAGCTGGATCCCGCCGTCACCCGGTTGGCCCGTACGGACCACGCGCTGTCGGCGCTGAACGGGCACGCGTACCGGGACCCGCGGCTGACGGCCGTGGCCGGGGACGCGTTCAGCTGGCTGCGCGCACCGCACGGCCCCTTCGACGCGGTGATCTCGGACCTGCCGGATCCGGGGATCTCGGCCAGTACGAAGCTCTACTCGGCGGAGTTCTACGGCCTGGTCGCCGAGGCCCTCGCGCCGGGCGGCCGGCTGGTGGTGCACGGGGGGCCGCCGCTCGGCCGGCCGCACACCTACTGGACGGTCGAGGCGTCGATGCGGGCTGCGGGGCTGCACACCCGCCCCTACCGGATCAGCGGACGGTACGCCCGTTCCACGGCGGGCCCGGACCGTGACCGGGCGACGGGCCGGGCGACGGGCCGGGCCACCGAGGTGCACGGCTGGGGGTTCGTACTGGGCGGGCTCGGCCGGGCCCCGGCGCTCGGTCTGGACCCGGAGGCGCCGGAGCTGAAGTCCCTGACGGTGCCGGAGCTCCGGGAGGCGGGCCGGCGGGCCGAGACGGGCCGGCTTCCGGGCCTGCCGCCCTCGACGCTGGTGCATCCGAGGTACTGGGACGAGTCGTGAGCGGGGCCTGTGCGGGGAGCCGCGGGGCCGTTCGCGGCGGGGCGGTGGCGGGTGGCTCCGGAGCAGCGGAAGCGCTGACGAGATGGCCGGGGCTGAGTAGGCTCGGTTTCCATGGAGCATGAGGTGTTCGTTCCGGTTCCGGTCCCTGTCCTTCGGCGGACGCTGGCCGATCCTGCCCGGGTCGCGCGCTGCGTGCCGGGGCTTCAACAGGACGCCGACGCGTCCGCTGGTCCGCTGGCCGGCCGGCTCAAGGTGCGGATCGGCGGCCACACCATCACCTATCGGGGCGCGCTGCGGCTCACCGAGCCGGCGGGCGGCCCCGGCGGGGACTCCGCGACCGGCGTTTCGGCTGCCGGTGTTTCCGCGACCGGCGTCTCCGTGACGGGTGAGGGTGTGGAGGCGCGGGGCACCGGCTCGGCGAAGCTGGCCCTGACCATCCGCCTGACGGAACGGGACGGCGGTACGACGCTCGCGTTCGAGGGCACGGCGAGCGGTGACGGCCGCCTGCTGGAGCTGGACGCGGCGGCAGCCCTCGCGGCGGCCCGGCGCCTGCTGGACCGGTTCGCACAACAGCTGGTGACCGAGGCGCTCGCCGAGCACGAGGGCGGCGGGGACGGCGGTTCCGGACACGAAGGGTCCGGGGGCGACGCTCCCGAAGCCGCTGCTGGTGCCGAGGCCGCTGACACCGAAGGCGATGACCCTGGATCCGGCGCCGCCGCCTCCCAGGAGCGGTCCGTCGGGGCAGCGGTGGAGAAGGCTATCGAGGAGGCCGCCGAGGAGGCGGACACGACCGGTGCGAAAGAGGCCCCGCCCACGCATGACGCCGCCGCCGACGAGGCGCCGGCCGGGGAGCAGCCGCCGGACGAGGCGTCCGTCTTCGACACCCCGGTGCCGCCGCCGTCGCTGGACCCGGTGGCCGGGATCGAGTTCACCGTTCCGGACGGGCCGCCGGCCGAGGCCGCGCACGCCCGACGGACCATGATCGGGCGCAGTGCCGAGGAGGTCGACCACGCCCCGCCGCGTGGCCGGTACGCCCCTGTGCCGTCGCCCGACTCGTCCGGTGCGGGCGCCACGCTCCGCTGGGTGGCCCCGGCGGCCGCCCTCGCCATCGCCTCCGCCGTGGTGGTGGGCCGGGCGCTGCGCCGCCGGCGGTAGCCGCGCCAGTAGTGTCGTCGTGTGAGCAGCAGCGAGAAGAGCGTCCGGCTGTCCGCCGGCGACACAGAGTTGACCGTGAGCCCCGCCAACGGCTGTCGTATCAGCAGCCTCCGGATCGGTGGTACCGAACTGCTGCGGCAGGGGGAGCGGTACGGCTGCTTCCCGATGGTGCCGTGGTGCGGGCGTACGGAGAACGGGCAGTTCCGCAACGGCGATGTCCTGCACCGGATGCCGCTGACCGCCCCGCCGCACGCCATTCACGGCACGGGCCGTGACACGGCCTGGCAGACCGCGCGCGAGAGTGGGACGGAGGCCTCGTTCTACTACGACCTGGCCGACCCCTGGCCGTACCCGGGCCGGGTGACGCAGACCTTCGAACTGGCCGAGGACTCCCTCACGTTGGCGTTCGGCATCGAGACGTACGGCGACTCCTTTCCGGCCCAGGCCGGCTGGCACCCCTGGTTCCGGCGCAACCTCGGTGGCGAGGACGTCCGGATCGACTTCGACGCGGCCTGGCAGGAGGAGCGCGGCGAGAACCACCTGCCGACCGGCCGCCGGATCCCGCCGCTGGAGGGTCCGTGGGACGACGCCTTCGGGATGCCCGACGGCGTCGATGTGACCCTCACCTGGCCGGAGCAGCTGGAGCTGAAGGTGAAGAGCCGGGCCGAATGGGTCGTGGTCTACGACGAGCAGGCCGAGGCGGTCTGTGTGGAGCCGCAGTCGGGCCCGCCGAACGGGCTGAACACCGCACCCCGCTACGTCACCCCGATCGAGCCGCTGGAGATCGCCACGACCTGGAGCTGGCGCACGCTCTGAGGCCGGTCCTTGATCCGGACCTTGATGCGGTCCCTGATCCGGCCCGGCGGCCGGTGCGGGCGCCGGGCACGGGCCGCTGCCGGGCGCCTTATCCTCGTAGCCATGACAGACGTACGCGCTGAGCTGCTGCAGCAGATCAAGGACAAGGCCGTTGTTCACGGCAAGGTGACGCTCTCCTCGGGTCTGGAGGCCGACTGGTACATCGACCTGCGTCGCATCACGCTGGACGGCAAGGCTGCTCCGATGGTCGGCCAGGTCATGCTCGACGCGACCGCGGAGCTGGACTACGACTGCGTGGGCGGGCTGACGCTGGGTGCCGACCCGGTCGCCACCTCGATGCTGCACGCGTCCGCCGCCCGTGGCCAGGAGCTGGACGCGTTCGTCGTCCGCAAGGCGCAGAAGGCCCACGGGATGCAGCGCCGGATCGAGGGCACCGAGGTCAAGGGCCGCCGCTGTCTGGTCGTCGAGGACACCTCGACGACCGGTGGCTCGCCGCTGACCGCCGTCGAGGCGGTGCGCGAGGCGGGTGGCGAGGTCGTCGCCGTCGCCGTGATCGTGGAGCGGGGCGCGGCTCCGGCCATCGCCGAGGCCGGTCTCCCGTATGTGCACGTGTACTCGGTCCCGGACCTCGGCCTGTCCTGACCTGCGGTTTCCTTCGAGGGTGGGCGGTTTCACGTGAAACCGCCCACCCTCGTCGTATGTCCGCAACCGGGGGCCCCGAAGACTGGGGGGATACACCGGGTGGAGCCGAGGTCAGAGTCTGGGAAGATGGGGGCGACGATGACGTCGCCCCCAGGTCAGGGAACCAGCAACGCACACCCGCACATCCCAAGGAGCGGACAGATGCCCATCGCAACCCCCGAGGTCTACGCCGAGATGCTCGACCGGGCGAAGGCAGGCAAGTTCGCCTACCCGGCCATCAACGTGACCTCGACCCAGACCCTGCACGCTGCGCTGCGCGGTTTCGCGGAGGCCGAGAGCGACGGCATCATCCAGATGTCCACCGGTGGGGCGGAGTTCCTGGGCGGCCAGTACAACAAGGACATGGTCACGGGCGCTGTCGCCCTGGCCGAGTTCGCGCACATCGTCGCCGCCAAGTACGACATCACGGTCGCGCTGCACACCGACCACTGCCCCAAGGACAAGCTGGACACGTACGTCCGTCCGCTGATCGAGGTCTCCGCGGAGCGCGTCGCCAAGGGTCTGAACCCGCTGTTCCAGTCCCACATGTGGGACGGTTCGGCCGAGACGCTGGCCGACAACCTCTCCATCGGCCAGGAGCTGCTGGCCAAGGCCGCCGCCGCCAAGATCATTCTTGAGGTCGAGATCACCCCGACCGGCGGTGAGGAGGACGGCGTCACGCACGAGATCAACGACGAGCTGTACACGACCGTCGACGACGCGCTGCGTACCGCCGAGGCCCTCGGCCTGGGCGAGAAGGGCCGCTACCTGCTGGCCGCGTCCTTCGGCAACGTGCACGGCGTCTACAAGCCGGGCAACGTCGTGCTCCGCCCCGAGCTCCTGAAGGACCTCCAGGTGGGCGTCGCCGCCAAGTACGGCAAGCCGGCCGGCAGCCAGCCGTTCGACTTCGTCTTCCACGGCGGCTCCGGCTCCACCGCCGAGGAGATCGCTACCGCGCTGGAGAACGGCGTCGTGAAGATGAACCTCGACACCGACACCCAGTACGCCTTCACCCGGCCGGTCGCGGACCACATGTTCCGCAACTACGACGGTGTGCTGAAGGTGGACGGCGAGGTCGGCAACAAGAAGGTCTATGACCCGCGCACCTGGGGCAAGGCCGCCGAGGCGGGTATGGCCAAGCGCGTCACGGAGGCCTGCGCCAACCTGCGGTCCACCGGTACCAAGCTGAAGTAGTCCCGTACGGATGTCTGCCTGGGCCCGGTATCCCTTGGGATGCCGGGCCCACGGCATGTCCGCACCCGGCAGGAACGACGATCTGAGGGAACAGCTGTGAGCACGTCCTACGACTTCGACACCGTCATCGACCGTCGCGGCACCTGGTGTGTCCAGTGGGACGGCGTCGCGGACCGCTTCGGGGTGGACGGGCTGCTGCCGTTCACCATCTCGGACATGGACTTCGCGACGGCCCCCGAGGTGCTGGCCGCCCTGCGGGCCCGTCTCGACCACGGCGTGTTCGGCTACACCGACTGGCGGCACGAGGACTTCACTTCGGCGATCGCGCACTGGTACGAGACCCGTTACGGCACCACGATCGACACCGGCCGGCTGGTGTACGGGCCGTCCGTGCTCAGCCAGTTGTCGCAGCTGCTGCAGATGTGGACATCCGACGGGGACGGTGTCGTCGTCCACGCCCCCACCTACGACGGCTTCCGCAAGGCGATCACCGGGCTCGGGCGGGAGCTGCGCGGGGTGCCGCTCGGGGACCCGGCCGCGCTGGAGCGGGAGCTCGCACGCGCGGACAGCAAGGTCCTGCTGGTGTGCTCGCCGCACAACCCCACGGGGCGGGTGTGGACGGAGGCGGAGCTCGCGGAGATGGCCTCGCTCGCCGCGCGGCACGGGGTCGCGGTGATCAGCGACGAGATCCACGCGGACTTCGTGCACGGCGGGCGCCCGCACGTGCCGTGGACGCGGGTGGCGGGCGACGGGAGGTGGGCGGTCATCACTTCGGCGTCGAAGTCGTTCAACTTCCCGGCGCTGACGGGTTCGTACGGGCTCATCGGGCGGACGGACGACCGTACGGAGTACCTGCGCCGGATGGAGACCGCGGAGGGGCTCGCCTCCCCGGCGGTGCTCTCGCTGACCGCGCACATCGCCGCGTACCGGGAGGGTGCGGAGTGGCTGGACGCGGTGCGGGCGTATGTCACCGGGAATCTCGAGTTCGTCGCGGAACGTCTGAACGCGGCGTTCCCGGAGTTGGGGTGGGAGCCGCCGCAGGCGGGGTACCTGGCCTGGATCGATCTGCGGCGGGCGGGCGTCGAGGACGACGAGGCGCTCCAGCGGGTGCTGATCGAGCGGGAGCGGGTCGCGGTGATGCCGGGGAGTGTGTACGGGGCGGAGGGCTTTGTGCGGCTGAATGTGGGGTGTGCGCGGAGCAAGGTGGAGGCGGGGGTGGCGGCGTTGATCCGGGGTGTGGAGGCGGTACGGGGCGCCGGCGCGTAGCTGCGGGGAGTTTGGTGCGGGCGCGGGTGGTGCGGGCCGTTTCGGGGGCGCTGCCCCCGGGCCCCCGCTCCTCAATCGCCGGAGAGGCTTGACCTGCCCGGCTGGGCCGGACTCCTCGCTGGAGGGGCTTGAATTGCCCGGCTGAGCGATGCTGAGGGCATGGAGATGAGTGAGACGGACGGGCCCGGGATCCGGGTCTCTTCCGCCACCGGGCGCTGGGTGGTTCTCACGACCGTGCTCGGGTCGAGCATGGCGATGCTCGACTCCACCGTCATCAATGTCGCCCTGCCCCGCATCGGCGACGATCTCGGCACCGATCTGGCCGCACTCCAGTGGACCGTCAACGCCTACATGCTGACCCTCGCCGGGCTGATCCTGCTCGGTGGAGCGCTCGGGGACCGGTACGGGCGGCGGCGGGTCTTCGTCGTCGGGGTCGTGTGGTTCGCCCTCGCCTCGATGCTCTGCGGCATCGCGCCCAACGCCGTCGTGCTCATCGCGGCCCGGGCCCTGCAGGGCGTCGGCGGGGCGCTCCTCACCCCCGGGTCGCTGGCCCTGATCCAGGCGAGTTTCCATCCGGACGACCGGGCCCGCGCGGTCGGGCTGTGGTCCGGGTTCGGCGGGGTCGGGGCCGCGGTCGGGCCGTTCGTGGGCGGGTGGCTCGTCGACGGGCCCGGCTGGCGGTGGGTGTTCCTGCTCAACCTGCCGCTCGCCGCCGTCTGCGTACCCGTCGCCCTGCGCCACGTACCGGAGTCCCGCGACCCGTACGCGCGCGGGCGCTTCGACGTCCTCGGGGCAGCGCTCGGCGCGCTCGCTCTCGCGCTGGTGACGTACGCGCTGATCGAGGCCCCGGGTCTCGGCGCATCCCCGGCCGTGATCGGGGCCGCGGTGGGCGGGGTGCTGCTCGGCGTCGCGTTCGTCCAGGTCGAGCGGCACAAGGCGCACCCCATGCTGCCGCCGTCGGTGTTCGCCTCCCGGCAGTTCACCACCGTCAACCTCGTCACCCTCTGTGTGTACGCGGCGCTCGGCGGCTACTTCTTCCTCTCCGCGATCCAGCTCCAGGTCGTGGCGGGGTACTCCGCTCTCGGCGCGGGTACCGCACTGCTGCCGACGACCGTCCTGATGCTGCTGTTCTCGGCCAGATCGGGTGAGCTGGGCCAGCGCCTCGGACCCAGGATCCCGCTCACCGCGGGCCCGCTGATCGCCGCCACGGGCATGCTGCTGATGCTGCGGGTGGGGCCGGGGTCGAACTCCGTCACCGGGTATCTGACCGAGGTGCTGCCCGCCGTGGCCGTGCTCGGCGTCGGTCTTGTCACCCTGGTGGCCCCGCTCACCGCGACGGTGCTGGCCTCGGTGGACACCGGCCGGGCCGGTCTGGCCAGCGGGATCAACAACGCCGCGGCCCGCGCCGCCGGGCTGATCGCGGTGGCCGCCCTGCCGCTGCTCGCCGGGATGGGGCCGGAGGCCTACCGGGACGCCGGGGAGTTCGCCGTGACGTTCCGGCGCGCCATGCCGATGTGCGCCGGGGTGCTGGTGCTGGGCGCCCTGATCGCCTGGTCGACCGTCCGCACACCCCCGTCGGCCGTGCGGGACACCGCCCGGCCCGAGTGCACGATGCACTGCGGTGTCACCGCCCCGCCGCTGGAGCCCGCCCCGGAGGCGGCACGGCAGGCGGACGAGCCATGAGTGTCCGGGCGGGCATTGTGCGCACCTGGTGCCCCGGAGGTGCCGGTGCCAGGCACACTTGGACCCATGTCGATCCACGAGAACCTGCTCGGGGGCCCCGCCCCGACCCACCTGCCCGACGACCCGGGACCGCGTGAACTGCTCGCGGCGGACACCGCGCCCGCCGATGTCGCAGCGAAGTACCCGACCTCCTCCCTGGCCTGGGCGCAGCTCGCCGACGAGGCGTTCGAGGGCGGCCGGGTCATCGAGTCGTACGCCTACGCCCGCACCGGCTACCACCGCGGCCTGGACGCGCTTCGCCGGGCCGGCTGGAAGGGCCACGGCCCCGTCCCGTTCGAGCACGAGCCGAACCGCGGCTTCCTGCGCGCCCTGCACGCCCTGGCGCGCGCCGCGCGGTCGATCGGTGAGCAGGAGGAGTACGAGCGCTGCTCGGCGTTCCTGCGCGACTCCTCGCCGACCGCCGCCGAGACGCTCGGCTAATTCGTCGCAGCACCTGTCCCACCGGCCCCGCGGACGCTCACCGTCCGCGGGGCCTGCGCGTCCCCCGGGGGCACGTTTAGGATGCGAGCAGGGGACCGGAGCTCCACCACCTCACGGAAGGGGCGGACCGCTACCCGGAAGCTCGTGTCGAGGAGACAGCAATGTCGACGATTCACCCCGACCCCGAAGCCACCGGTGCGCAGACCCCGCACCTCGACTTCGCGGGAACGACTCCGTACGAGGACTATGTCCAGGCGGATGTCCTGACCCACCTCCAGCACCTTCGCTCGGACGACCCCGGCGAGATGGTCTTCCTGGTCACGACCCAGGTCATGGAGCTGTGGTTCACCGTCATCGTCCATGAGTGGGAGACCGCCGCGCACGCCCTGCGCGAGGACCGGCTGCCGGTCGCGCGCGACGCGCTGAAGCGGTCGGTGCGGGAGCTGGAGGCGCTGAATGCGTCCTGGACACCGCTCGCCCAGCTCACCCCCGCACAGTTCAACTCCTACCGGTCCGCGCTCGGCGAGGGCTCCGGTTTCCAGTCGGCGATGTACCGGCGGATGGAGTTCCTGCTCGGCGACAAATCCGCCTCCATGCTCGTGCCGCACCGGGGCGCGCCCCGGGTCCACGCCGAGCTGGAGAAGGCGCTCGGTGAGCCGGGTCTGTACGACGAGGCGCTCGCCCTGCTCGCCCGGCGCGGCCACGCGATCCCCCAGGCCGTGCTCGGCCGCGACCTCACGCAGAAGTACGAGCCGTCGCCCGAGGTCGAGGCCGTCTGGGCGGAGATCTACGCCAACGCGGACCAGCACGACGAGCTGGTCCGGCTCGGCGAGGCGCTCACCGACGTCGGGGAGCTGGTGTGGCGATGGCGCAACGACCACCTCGTCGCCACCCGGCGGGCCATGGGCTCCAAGACCGGGACCGGGGGTTCGGCCGGCGTCGCCTGGCTGGAGAAGCGCGCCACGAAGAACGTCTTCCCCGAGCTCTGGACGGCCCGCAGCCATGTCTGATCTCCAGGAGCGCGCACAGGCGCTCGACACCGCCGACGAACTGGCCCCGCTGCGCGAGCTGTTCACGCTCGACGACACCGTCTACCTGGACGGCAACTCGCTGGGCGCACTGCCTCGCCATGTGCCGGCCAGGCTGCAGGAGGTCCTCACCCGCGAATGGGGCGAGCTGCGCATCCGGTCCTGGGACGAGAGCGGCTGGTGGACCGCGCCGGAGCGGATCGGCGACCGCATCGCACCGATCGTCGGGGCCGCCGCCGGGCAGATCGTCGTCGGCGACTCCACCAGCGTCAACGTCTTCAAGGCCGTCGTCGCCGCGACCCGGCTGGCGCCGGAGGGCCGCGACGAGATCCTGGTCGACGCGGACACGTTCCCCACCGACGGCTACATCGCCGGGTCGGCGGCCCGGATGACCGGCCACCGGATCGTCCCGGTGGCCCCCGCCGACGTGCCGGGCGCCCTCGGCCCGCGTACCGCTGCCGTCCTGCTCAACCACGTCGACTACCGCACCGGCAGGCTCCAGGACCTGCCCGGTCTCACCGCCACCGTGCACGCGGCGGGCGCGATCGCCGTCTGGGACCTGTGCCACAGCGCCGGCGCGCTGCCGGTGGGCCTGGACGCGCACGGGGTGGACCTGGCCGTCGGCTGTACGTACAAGTACCTCAACGGCGGCCCCGGTTCGCCTGCCTACCTGTACGTCGCCGAGCGGCACCAGGCGGTCTTCGACTCGCCCCTGCCGGGGTGGACGTCGCACGCCGACCCGTTCGCGATGACCCCCGGGTACGCGCCCGCCGAGGGTGCCGTACGGGGCCGGGTCGGCACCCCCGACATCCTGTCGATGCTGGCGCTGGAGGCGTCCCTCGACGTCTGGGACGGCGTCGGGATCGAGGCGGTGCGGGCCAAGTCCCTGGCGCTGACGGACTTCTTCCTGGAGTGCGTCGGGGCGTACGTCCCCGAAGGACGCGTCGTCCCGGTCACCCCGGCCGCCCACGGGGAGCGCGGCAGTCAGGTCGCGCTGCGCTGCGCGGACGCCGGACCGGCGATGAGCGCGCTCATCGCGCGCGGGGTCGTCGGGGACCTGCGCCGCCCGGACGTACTGCGGTTCGGATTCACACCGCTGTACGTGGGGTTCGCCGACGCGGAACGTGCGGCGCGGGTGCTCGCGGACGTGTTGGCCGCCCCGGCGGCGTAGGCTGCCGGGTCAGTCCGGCGACCGGCTCGCCCCGGTCGCCGGACGGCCCCGCGTGCCGTATCCGCACACATCCACCCGCAGGGATTCCCGACGGGCACGCAAGCCTGCTGTACTGGTACCGTCCGTGCAGGTCAGGCCAGTTGGGCAGATGTCAGGGACGGTTGGAGCAGCATGTCGGATTCCGCCGCGCGCGATCGGGACGCAGCCGAGACCGAGTCCGCGTTCTCCCATCCGGTCCTCGCCCCCGATGCCTCCGCCGCCTACGGCGGTCACCCGGACCAGACGATCGACTTCTACGCCCCGTACGACGGGCGCACCGGTGCCCCGGTCGTGGTCGTCCTGCACGGCGGGGCGTGGCGGGCGCCGTACGACCGGCTCCACATGTCCCCGTTCGCCGGCTTCCTGGCCCGACGCGGCTTCGCCGTCGCCAGCGTCGAGTACCGGCGCGGCAGCGAGCTCCCGCAGCAGCGCGGTTCGGGCCCCGTGGCGGGCCGCTGGCCGGAGACCTTCGACGATGTCGCGGCGGCGATGGACGCGCTGCCCGAGCTGCTGGCGCGGGAGCTGCCCGCGGCGGACGTCCGGCGGATCGTCGTCACCGGGCACTCCGCGGGCGGGCAGCTGGCCCTGTGGGCGGCCGCCCGGCACGTGCTGCCGGAGGGTTCTCCGTGGCGGCTGCCGCGCCCGCCCGCGCTGCGCGGCGTGGTGGCCCTCGCACCCATCGCGGACTTCGCCTCGGCGATCGAGCTGGAGGTGTGCTCCGGGGCGATCGGGCAGTTCCTGGGGCGCGAGGAGGACTACGCGGAGCGGAGCGCGCACGCCGACCCGGCGCTGCTGCTGCCCACCGGCATCGCGACCGCCGTGGTGCAGGGCACCACGGACCTCACGGTCCCGCAGGCGGTCGTGGAGGCGTTCGTCGACGCGGCGGCCAAGGAGGGCGAGACCGTGATGCTGACCCTGCTGCCCGGTGTCGGGCACTTCCCGCTGATCGACCCGGCGGCCGACGCGTGTGCCGTGGTGGCCGAGGAGATCGCCCAGCTCGCCTGGTGAAACCCCGCGGTACGGGGGCGGGCGGACCCCCGTAGTACTTGCGACGGACGGCTCAGGATCCGTATCACTGCTGACGACCCCGTTCGCCGCGCCGCCTACCGTGGAGACGTGACCGAGACCAAGACCAGAAGCCCTGAGCTCCGGGCGGCCGCAGGGGCGATGGACGGCCTGCGGCAGGACCTGCTGCACAACGTGTTCGCCTACCGCCCGCTGCCGCCCATGCGGACCGACGGGGCGCTGACCCGGCGGCTGCCGGCGCGGCTCCGGGAGCGTGCCGCGTGGACGCCGCACGCGCTGGTGCTGGCGGCGGCCCTGATCACCTTCATGGTCGGGTTCAGCAGGACCGGCAACGCCGCGGTGCTGCTCTCAGGGCTGCTGCCCGCCGGCTGTGTGGCGATGACGCTGGTCAGGCCGGTCGGGGCGTTCTGGATATCGATGGCGCTGGCCCCGGTGTCCGTCGTCACCGGCGACGACGACTGGCCCTGGGGACCGAGCACCCTCATCGCGCACCTCGTGGTGATGGCCGTGGTCGCGGCCCGCAACAGGCCGCGCACCGCCGCCTGGATGTGGGTCCTGACCGTGGTGCTCGGCACGCTCCTGGAAGGCGTCGCCGGCCGGAGCAGCCCGTCGACCACCCAGGGCATGGCGGTGGCGTCGGCCTTCGTGCTGCTCGTCGTGAGCCTGGTCCAGATCCGCCGGGAGGCCGAGCGCGAGGTCACCGTGCAGCGCACCGTGACCGCCGTCGAGCGCGACCGGCGCACGCTGCTGGAGGAGCGCACCACCATCGCCCGCGAGCTGCACGACGTGGTCGCCCACCACATGTCGGTCGTCGCGATCCAGGCCGAGGCCGCCCCGTACCGGGTGGAGAACCCGCCGCCCGAGCTGGAGCAGGCCTTCCTCACCATCCGGGAGAACGCCGTGGCCGCACTCACCGAGCTGCGCCGGGTCCTCGGTGTCGTACGGGCCGAGGACTACGAGGCACCGGACGCGCCGCAGCCCACCCTGGCCGAGCTCGACGGGCTCCTCGCCAATGTCGCCGAGGCGGGGCTGCCGGCGGAGAAGACGGTGACCGGCGCGGTGCGCGAACTGCCGCAGGGTGTCGAGCTGTCGGCGTACCGGATCGTTCAGGAAGCCCTCAGCAACAGCCTGCGGCACGCTCCCGGAGCGAGCGCCAAGGTGGAGATCGGCTATGTGCTGGGCGGACTGGGACTGCGGGTCGTCAACGGCCCGCCGACCGGTCCGGTGAAGCCATCACCGGGCGCCGGGCACGGGATCACCGGGATGCGGGAACGGGTGGCGATGCTGAACGGCGAGATGACCGCCGAGCCGACCACAGAGGGCGGCTACGAGGTCACGGCCTTCATCCCCGTCCAGCCGGCCCCGTCCGACGCCCACGTGGAGCAGGCATGACGAACGCCGCAGGTACACCGATCCGGGTGCTGATCGTCGACGACCAGATGATGGTCCGCGAGGGTTTCTCGGTGCTGCTCAACGCGATGCCGGGCATCGAGGTCATCGGCGAGGCGGTCGACGGCCGCCAGGCCGTCTCCCAGGTCGCGGCGCTCCGCCCCGACGTGGTGCTGATGGACATCCGGATGCCGGAGCTCAACGGCATCGAGGCGACCCGCGAGATCGTCGCCGCCGACGCAGACGCCAAGGTGCTGGTGCTGACCACCTTCGACCTCGACGAGTACGTCTACCAGGCGCTGCGGGCCGGTGCCTCCGGCTTCCTCCTCAAGGACGCCTCGGCCCGCCAACTCGCGGACGGGGTACGGGTGGTGGCCTCCGGTGAGGCGCTGCTGGCCCCCACCGTCACCAAGCGGCTGATCAACGAGTTCTCCAAGCTCGCGGCGGCCCCGCGCCCGCCCGCCCTCGCCCGGATCGGCGAACTCACCGAGCGCGAGACGGAGGTGCTCGTCCTGATCGCCCAGGGCCTGTCGAACGCGGAGATCGCCTCGCATCTGGTGGTCGCCGAGTCGACCATCAAGACCCATGTGAGCCGCATCCTGGTCAAGCTGGGCCTGCGCGACCGCACCCAGGCGGCGGTCTTCGCCTACGAGGCCAGACTGGTCACGCCGTCCTGAGGACGCGGAGCACGCCGTTGCCGGGCAGCAGCACGCCGCTTGCCGGGCAGGCCCCGGGAGGGCTGGTCCGGGCGCGGGCGGGCGGTTAGCGTCGGTTCATGTCTCCGTCGCCGAGCCCGTCCTTTGGCCCCGCCGCCTCGTTCGACCCGTGGTCGGCGGCGTTCGTCGCCGACCCGTACCCCGCCTATGCCGAGCTGCGTGCCACCGGCCGGGCGCACTACTTCGAGCGCACCGACCAGTGGCTCGTCCCGCACCACGCCGATGTGTCCGCGCTGCTGCGGGACCGGCGGCTCGGGCGGACGTATCTGCACCGGTACGCGCACGAGGAGTTCGGCCGGACCGCCCCGCCCGCCGAGCACGAGCCGTTCGAGACGCTCAACGGGCAGGGGATGCTGGACCTGGAGCCGCCGGACCACACGAGGATCCGGCGGCTGGTCTCCAAGGCGTTCACCCCGCGTACCGTCGAGCAGCTCGCGCCGACCGTGCGGCGGCTGGCGGCCGGGCTCGTCGACGACTTCGTGGCGCAGGGCGGCGGTGATCTGCTCACGGCCGTTGCCGAGCCGCTGCCCGTCGCGGTGATCGCCGAGATGCTCGGCATTCCGGAGTCCGACCGCGCGCCGCTGCGGCCGTGGTCGGCGGCGATCTGCGGGATGTACGAGCTGAACCCGTCGCAGGAGACGGCCCGCGCCGCGGTACGCGCCTCCCTCGACTTCTCCGCCTATCTGCGCGAGCTGATCGCCGAGCGGCGGGGCAACCCGGGCGAGGACCTGATCTCCGCGCTCATCGCGGCCCATGACGAGGGCGAGCGGCTGACCGAGCAGGAGATGGTCTCCACCTGTGTGCTGCTGCTGAACGCGGGGCACGAGGCGACCGTCAACACCACCGTGAACGGCTGGTGGACGCTGCTGCGCAACCCCGGGCAGCTGGCCGCGCTGCGGGCCGACCACGGGCTGCTGCCGTCCGCGGTGGAGGAGCTGATGCGGTACGACACCCCGCTCCAGATGTTCGAGCGCTGGGTGCTGGACGACATCGAGATCGGCTCCACGGTCATTCCGCGCGGATCCGAGGTGGCGCTGCTCTTCGGCTCGGCCAACCGAGACCCGGCCCGCTTCACCGACCCGGAGACCCTGGACCTCTCCCGGCAGGAGAACCCGCACATCAGCTTCGGCGCGGGCGTCCACTTCTGTCTGGGTTCCCCACTGGCCCGGGTGGAACTGATCTCCTCCTTCGGGGAGTTGCTGCGGCGGGCACCGGGCATGCGGCTGGTCGAGGAGCCGGAGTGGAATCCGGGGTACGTGATCCGGGGAGTGAAGGAGCTGCGCGTGGAGCTGTGACGGGCAGGGTGCGGGGCGGCGGCTGCCGCACCGCCTCAGTTCAGGATGTCCCGCCGCCGCAGCGCGGCCAGGCCACCGGCCACCAGCACCACCGTCAGCGCGGTGAGCAGTGTCACCGGGCCCCACTGCATGCCGGCCGCACCCGGCAGCTTCGGCAGATGCGTGAACGGCGACAGATCCATCACCGGCTGCGGCAGATCCAGGGCCGGGCCTATCCAGCCCAGCGCCAGACAGAGCCCCATCACGCCCCAGGCCGCCGCGGCGGCCTTCGGCAGCGCCCCGTACAGCAGCACCGTCACCCCGCCGAGCAGCCAGACGGCGGGCAGTTGCACCAGGGCGGCGCCGAGCACGGCCGGGAGTTCGTGCCCGTATCCCGCGGCCAGGCCGAGGCCGCCGGCCACCATGATCAGGGCCGCGCCGCCGAAGGCGATGAGCAGATGACCGGCGGCCCAGCCGGTCCGGCCGACCCCGCCCGCCAGCACCGGTTCGGCCCGGCCGGCGATCTCCTCCCCGTGCAGCCGAAGGACCGAGGAGACGATGTACAGCGCCGCGACCGTGCCGAGCACGGAGACCATCGAGGCGAGGAACGCGTCGGTCAGACCGGCCTGTCCGCCCATCCGCTCGAAGATCTCCCTGGTCTTCGCGTTGTCCCCCACGAGGTCGGCCGCTCCGCCGGTCAGCCCGCCGAAGACGATGCCGACCGCGGCGAACGACACCGTCCACCCCAGCAGCGCGCCGCGCTGGAGCCGGATGGCGAGCCCGTACGCGGTGGAGATCCGGCCCCGGGCCGGCCCGGGCCGCGTCGTCAGGAAGCTCATGCCCACATCGCGCCGTCCGGCCAGCGCGTACGCCAGAACGCACTGCACCGCCGCGGCGCCGGCGATCACCAGGAGCACCCACCACCGCTCGCCCGCGTACGGCCGGGTGTTCTCCGCCCAGCCGACGGGGGAGAGCCGGTTGAGGACGGACGAGCCGTCGTCCGTCGCGGAGTCGCCCGCAGCCTTCAGGACGAAGGCGGCTCCGATCGCCGCCGCAGTCAGCCCCTTCGCGAGCCGGGCGCTCTCGGTGAACTGTGCGGCGATCGCGGCGGTGCAGGCGAACAGCACACCGACCCCGGCGACCGCCAGCGCGAGCGCCACCGCGCCGGCGCCGCCCGCCCCCGATGCGGCCATCCCGGCCATGATCACCAGGGCCAGCGCGGTGTTGGCGATCAGCGCGGCCAGCAGCGCCGCGGTCAGCGGGGCGCGGCGCCCCACCATGGCCGAGGAGAGCATCTCCTGACGGCCGGTCTCCTCTTCCTCCCTGGTGTGCCGCACGACGAGGACCAGGCTCATCACCGCGGCCAGCGCGGCGCCGAAGGCGATCATCCGCCAGCTGACGAGCCCGCCGACGGAATCGCTGAACACCGGTCCGTACATGGCCCGCAGGGAGCTGTTGCCGTTCATCGACGCGGCGAGCTCGGCGCGCTGGGCGGCCGTCTCGTACAGGGAGGAGATGGACTTCCCGACGGAGGAGAACGAGCCGCCGAGGACAACCACCCAGAGAGGCATGACGATCCGGTCGCGCCGCAGGGCGAGCCTCAGCAGGGGCCAGGTCCCCGCGAGCTGCCCGGTCCCGGTCCGGCGCCCGGTGCGGGCCGGTGCGGTCATGGTCACGGCAGTCATCGCGCTGCCACCTCCGCGGCCTGGCCGGCGTCCGCCGCGTAGTGCCGGAGGAACAGCTCCTCCAGCGTCGGCGGAGTGCTGCTCAGCGAGCGGACCCCGGACGACGAGAGCGATGTGAGGACGGCGTCCAGCTTGTCCGTGTCGACCTGGAGCGTGACCTGGCGCCCCCGGACCTCGAGATCGTGCACCCCGGGAAGCGCCGCCAGACCCTGGGGCTCGGCGGCCAGCTCGGCGCGGATGTTGGTACGTGTCAGATGGCGCATGGCGGACAGTGAGCCCGTCTCCACCGTCCGCCCCTGACGGATGATGCTGACCCGGTCGCAGAGCGACTCGACCTCGCTGAGGATGTGGCTGGAGAGCAGGACCGTCCGCCCGCGGTCGCGCTCCTCGGCGACACAGCTCTGGAAGACCTCCTCCATCAGCGGGTCGAGCCCGCTGGTCGGTTCGTCCAGGATCAGCAGGTCCACGTCGGAGGCGAACGCGGCGACCAGGGCGACCTTCTGCCGGTTGCCCTTGGAGTACGTACGCCCCTTCTTGGTCGGGTCGAGCTCGAACCGCTCCATGAGGTCGGCGCGGCGGGCGGCGTCCAGACCGCCGCGCAGCCGCCCGTACAGATCGATCACCTCGCCGCCGGAGAGGTTGCGCCACAGCGTGACGTCACCGGGCACGTATGCCACCCGGCGGTGCAATGCGACCGCGTCGTGCCACGGGTCGCGGCCGAGCAGCTGGGCCGCACCGGAATCGGCCCGCAGCAGGCCCAGCAGGACCCGGATGGTGGTGGACTTCCCGGACCCGTTGGGCCCGAGGAAGCCGTGGACCTCACCGGACTCGACGGTCAGGTCGAGCCCGTCCAGCGCATGCGTCCGGCCGAACGACTTGTGCAGTCCGGCCACGGTGATTGCCTTCGTCATGATTTTGAACGTACGCTACTTTCACAAACTTGTGAAGTTAAGGAAACGTATAAACTCGAAGGTGTGACGGGGCCGGTGATCAGCCGGGACCGCAGGGGAGACGATGGGGCGATGAGCAGCGAATCCGGAGAGAGTGCAGCGGAGCGGCAGGACGCGGGCGGGGCGCGCGGGCAGCGGGACCCGGAGGCGGTCTCGCGCTTCGTCGAGCGGTTCGCGTCCGAGATGACCGAGGCGGGGATGCAGCGGATGGCGTCCCGCGTCTTCGCCGCCCTGCTCGCCGACGACGACGCCTCGATGACCTCGGCCGAGCTCGCCCTGGCGCTGCAGATCAGCCCGGCCGCCGTGTCCGGCGCGGTGAACTACCTGACCCAGGTCAGCATGGTCGGCCGGGAGCGCGAACCGGGCTCGCGCCGTGACCGCTACCGCCTGCACAACGAGATCTGGTACACCACGTTCGCCAGCCGCGACCGGGTGCTCACCCGATGGGAGCAGACCCTCAAGGACGGCGCCCGCACGCTCGGCGAGCACACCCCGGCCGGTGCCCGGATCGCCGAGACGGCGGCGTTCTTCGAGTTCCTCCAGTCGGAGCTGGAGAGCCTGATGGGCCGCTGGCAGGAGCACCGCAGGACGCTCGACCTGCCGTCGGCCGACGAGTCCGCGGGCGCCTGAAGGACCCGGCGGGAAAGGGACAGCCGGAATGGGGCGCCGGCTATCCCGCCGCTATCGGCAGCATCAGTCCCCAGGCGCCGGCCCGCACCGTCCAGGTCCGTGTCCGGACCGGCCCGCCGACCTGTATGTCCGCGTGGTAGCGGAAGTCCGCGCCGGAGACCGTGACGGCCTTGGCCTCGCTGGTGACCGGCTCGCCGTCCGGCGCATGGATCGTCACCTCCGCGAGACCGCCGGCACCGCAGCCCGATGTCACCGTCACCGACGCGACCGGGCGGTCCAGATCGTTCAGCAGGACGCCGTCCGCCTCGATCCGCAGCCGGTGCGTGCGCAGCGGGGCGGGCAGGGCCGAGGGCGCGGGGTGCACCAGGGTGCGGACCAGGGAGCGGCAGGTGTCCCAGACGGCGGTGACGCCCGAGTGCTGACCGTCGGTGCCCGGTGCGCTGCTCAGGGCCGGGATGCGCAGCGCGCCCAGGACCACCCCGTCGCTGTCGTCGACCAGCAGGTCAAGACGCCGTACCGCGCCGTCCAGCGCGGTGCGGGCCGCGGCCACCGCACCCGTCGGCACACCGAGTGAATGGGCGAGTTCCAGTGCCGCCGCCGCGCCGACCGGAATCAGCGACAGGGCGCTTCCGGCCGGTTCGCGCTCCCGGTGCAGCTGGGCCACCGCACGCCTCAGCGCCCGGTCGTCGCCGACCACCACCGGCCGTCGGCCGCCCCTGCGGGACAGGGCGCGGGCGAACTCCTCGGGCCCGTCCGGGAGGCAGATCTTGGCGTGCGAGCCGGCGCTCAGCACGTCCTTCGCGATCCGGACGGACTCGCCGTCCGTCCTGCGGGCGACCGGATCGATCACCACCAGCAGATGGGGCGCACCGTTACCGGGGGGCTGGGCAGCCGACACCTCGGTCCTTCCTCGGGTAGCATCTTGGTGCAAGAGCCCCTTGCGCTATTGCGCCAGGGGCTTGGTCTATTCCGGGGCACCCGGTTCGACGGTTCAGGCCTTGTCGTACAACGTCGTACGGCATGTACGACGTTTACGTACGCCCCCTGACCTTGGACATGCCCCGCCCGGAAGGGGTGTACGCCTGTGCCCGCACTTGTGCTGCTCGGTGCTCAGTGGGGTGACGAGGGCAAGGGGAAGGCCACCGACCTCCTCGGTGGATCCGTGGACTATGTGGTGCGTTACCAGGGCGGCAACAATGCCGGCCACACGGTGGTCGTCGGCGACCAGAAGTACGCACTGCATCTCCTCCCCTCCGGAATCCTGTCGCCGGGGTGTACCCCGGTCATCGGGAACGGTGTCGTGGTCGACCCGGCCGTCCTGCTCTCCGAGCTGAGTGGGCTCAACGACCGCGGCGTGGACACGTCCAAGCTGCTGATCAGCGGTAACGCTCATTTGATCACCCCGTACAACGTCACCGTCGACAAGGTGACGGAACGGTTCCTCGGGACGCGCAAGATCGGTACGACCGGCCGCGGTATCGGCCCGACGTACGCCGACAAGATCAACCGCGTCGGCATCCGCGTCCAGGACCTCTACGACGAGTCGATCCTGGAGCAGAAGGTCGAGGCGGCCCTGGAGCAGAAGAACCAGCTTCTGGCCAAGGTCTTCAACCGTCGCGCCATCGAGGCCGGCAAGGTCGTCGAGGACATGCTCCAGTACGCGGAGCAGATCAAGCCCTTCGTCGCCGACACCTCGCTGATCCTGAACGACGCCATCGAGGCGGGCAAGGTCGTCCTCTTCGAGGGCGGTCAGGGCACGCTGCTCGACGTCGACCACGGCACGTACCCCTTCGTCACCTCGTCGAACCCGACCGCGGGCGGCGCCTGCACCGGTTCCGGCGTGGGACCGACGAAGATCAGCCGCGTCATCGGCATCCTCAAGGCCTATACGACGCGCGTCGGCGCCGGTCCGTTCCCGACGGAGCTGCTCGACGAGGACGGCGAGGCGCTGCGCCGGATCGGTGGCGAGCGCGGTGTCACCACCGGCCGTGACCGCCGCTGCGGCTGGTTCGACGCCCCGATCGCGCGGTACGCGACCCGGGTCAACGGCCTCACCGACTTCTTCCTCACCAAGCTCGACGTCCTCACCGGCTGGGAGCAGATCCCGGTCTGCGTGGCGTACGAGATCGACGGCAAGCGCGTCGAGGAGCTCCCGTACAACCAGACCGACTTCCACCACGCGAAGCCGGTCTACGAGATGCTGCCGGGCTGGTCCGAGGACATCACCAAGGCGAAGACCTTCGCCGACCTGCCGAAGAACGCGCAGGGGTACGTGAAGGCGCTGGAGGAGATGTCGGGCGCCCCGATCTCCGCGATCGGTGTCGGCCCCGGCCGGACCGAGACGATCGAGATCAACTCGTTCCTGTAGGAACACCGTCCTGCAAGAACGCCGCGGCGGCGGCCGGCAGTCATCACTGCCGGCC